>DATJOR010000206.1:0-13112 GCA_035506875.1 Mycobacterium sp. | reverse complement strand
GCTGAGCATGCCGCGCAACGGCCCGCTGGTGCCGTCGACGAACCGGGACACGCTTTGGTCGATGGTGTCGGGTGTGTAGCTGAACATGTTGACCACGGTCTGGGTCGCGGCGTCGACGAAGCGCTGGCTGCGGGCCTGCTTCGCGTCGAGCTGGCGCTGCTGGTAGATCTCGAACCCCAGCCCCGCGGCCAGCACCGCGATACCGGTCAGCACGGCCGCCAGCGCGGTCCATGCCACCAATCGCCGGTGCGCCGGACGCCGTGGCGGCGGACCGACCGGCGTGACACGCCGCTTGGCCGGCTCGGGCGGCGCCTCGACCCGGATAGTGCTGGAGGCTGCCTCACCACCGGCCGGGCCGGCCGCCCGCGAAGCCCGTCGTCGCGCAGGTCGCGCCGCGGCGCTTGCGATCGGCTCCGCCTCTGTCACAACTGCCTCGGATCACGCATCAGGTCCACCCAGTTCTCCGCGGTCGATACTCTGCCGGGCGCGAAGATACCAGTGCCTCCTGCGGGGTCGGAGAAAACACCCGTGCTCTGGTCGTAGGTCGTATAGGCCGTTCCGTTGGCCTGCGGCACCGGACCGGGTGGCGGGCCCCACGGCTTCTCCGGCGGCGGAAAGGGCGCCCCGGGCAGTCCTTCCGGTGGTGGCGGTGCCGGGACCGCCTTCGGGAACGGTATGGCCGGGTTCTGCGGCGGGTACGGCGACGGCGGTATCCACGCCTGTCGGCCATCGGTGCCACCGGTGTTGGGCGGCGGCGGCACCGGGAACGGCTGATTCGGAGCCGGACCGGGCCCGGGCACCGCACCCGGCGGCACCGCGTCAGGGGGATACGGTGTGCCCGGGTCGGGGTCGGCACCCGGCGGGATGAACGGGAACTTGTTGGGCGGCAAGATGTTAAGCCCGTTGGTCACCGGCGTGCCGTACGGGATCGGCGGTCCACGCCACGGGTTGGTGCCGGTCGGCACATATCCCTTCGGGTCGCGGCACAGCGCCACCGTCGGTGCCCGCTTGCCCGGGAATTCCTGGCACGGATAGTTGCGTGCCCCCCGCACGGTCGACGGGTCGTTTTGGGCGGTCTTACAGTAACTATCGGTCGGCAGCTCCCGGACCGTTTCGTCGGCGGGCGTCCGGATCATCGGCGGCGGAACGAAACCCACGTTGCACGGCGGCGGGTCGATATTGATCTTGAAGTCCAGCTTGGCGCCCTCGTCCTGAGGTTCGCCGTTGGCCGCGGTGATGATCGCGGCGAACAGCGCCGGCAGCACCACCAACAGCTGCTCGATCGACTTGTGGTAGATGACGCCGACCCGACCCAGATTCGCCAGGTTGGCCGCCAGCATCGGGAACGACGGGCGGATACCGGTGAACGCGGCGTTCGCCTCGTCAGTGGCGGGCGGGACCACGGTCAACAACTCGCGAAGCTGCGGGTCGGCTTGCCGCACTTCGGAAGTGAACCTCGCCAGCCCGTTGGACAGCGACTTGATGTTGTCGCCGGAGCGGATCTGCGCTTGCAGGAAGGGTCCCACCTGATCGATCAACTGCGAGGTCTGTGGATAGGTGGCGTTGGCCTCGTCCACCAGCAACCGGGCCGATTCGATCAGTCGCGCGAGCTCCGGGCCGGTTCCGTTGAATGCCCTGAAGGTTTCGTGCAGCAGCTCACGGAGCCGGGTGTCTGCGACGCTGTTGACCAATGTCTCGGATTGGTGCAGCAGCGTGGCGATGTCCACGCTGATTCGGGTGCGGTCGCGATCAATACGAGATCCGTTGTGCAGCTTGGTCGACGCCGGATGGTCCGGCGGCACCAGGTCGACGTACTGTTCGCCGATGGCCGACACGCTCTTCACGCTGGCGGTGACGTTCGACGGCACCACGGTGCCGCTGTTGAGCCGCATCACCGCGTCGACGCCATGCGAGTTGAGCCCGACCGACTCCACCCGGCCGACCTCGACACCGCGGTAGGTGACGTTCGCGTTCTTGTACAGGCCGCCGCCGGCCACGAAGTCGGCGGTGACGTGGTACGTGCCGATGCCCATCGCGGCCGGCAGCCGCAGATAGAAGATCGCCATGATGGCCACACTGACCACCGTGACCACTCCGAAGATGGCCAGTTGGAGTTTCGTCAGGCGATCCAGCATCAGTTGTTCCCTGCCGGTGTGCCAGGCGGAATTTTGAACGGGTCGGCAGCCTGCCCGGACAGGTTGGCCATTTCCCCGATCAGGAATTCCGGTGGATTCAGGATGTCCTTCATGTGCAACATGTTCGGGTCGAGCGGCCACGATGTCGTGAAGAACGTCTCCCCGAGCCGGCGCACGGTGAGGTCAAACGTGGTGAACACGTTGAGGTAATCACCACGCACCGCCTGCTTGATGCCGAAGTTCGGGAACGGGAACGTCAGCAAGATCTGCAGCGACGAGATGAAGTTCTTGCGGTTATCAGCCAGCGCCTTGGTGGATGAGTACAGGCTCTTGAGATCCTCGGCGAAGTCAACCTTGGTTTGCGACAGCACGTGTGAAGCGACGGTCGCCACCTTCTTGAGTGCGGCGAACGCCTGGACGATGTTGTCCCGATTCTTGTTGAGCACCATGAGCGCACCCGGCAGCGATTCCAGCGCTTGCCCGAGGCTTTCCTTGTTGCTCGCCAGGATCGCCGAGAACCGGTCCAAGCCGTCGATGGCGGCAATGATGTCGTCGACTTGCCTGTTCAATCCCGCTGTCAGCTCGGCGAGCCGCGGTACCAGGTTGGCGAATTGACTTTCCCGGCCCGCGACCGCCTGGTAGGCCTCGTCAGTGATCTCTTGCAGCGCACCAAGATTGCCTTTGTTGACGACGACGCCGAGCGCGGAGAGCACCTCTTCGGTGGTGGGGTAGCGACTGGTACGGGACTCCTGAACGGTGGAACCGTCGGCCAGGCGGCCCACCGGCGTCTGGTTCGTCGGGGCGGCAAGCTCGACGTGCTGTGAGCCCAGCAGCGAGGTCTGTGCCACCCTGGCGATCGAATTGGCCGGCAACACGACATTGCGGTCCAGTGCCAATTTGACTGCGGCAAAGAAGCTTCCGTCCGGGCGCTGCACTGCGTCGATGCCCGACACGCTGCCAACGGTGACGTCGTCGACCATGACCGGTGAGTTTTGCGGCAGTGTTGCCACGTCGGCTAAGTCGACGGTGATCGAGTAGGAGCCTGGGCCGTGGCCGGCGGTCCCGGGCAGCGCGATGGAGTTCAGTCCACCGAATTGGCAGCCCGCGAGCAGCGCGCTGCCCGCGACTAATGCGCCGCCGCGCAACCAGATGCGGCTCATCGTCCGGCCCCCTGCTCTGCCGGCAGCGGCGCGGTGGGCGCTAATACGGCCGGAGGCGGACCCGGCCGCGGACCAAACGGCACATTCGGGGACGCAGGGGAAGCGGGCGCCGCGGGCGGCGGGGTACCGTTCGGCGCGGCCTGTGGGATCAATAACGCCTGTATGTCCGATGCGCTGGGCGGGTGAACACCCGGTGCCGGAACCCATTTCAGGTCTGGAATCGGCGTCTGCGCCTTGGCCTGCGTGGCGGGCGTGTCGTAGATGATCTGACCCTTGTACGCGGTGATCGAGTTGATCGGGTGGAACATGATCGGCGGGTAGTTGAACGTCAGCCGCCGTAGCGGCGGACCTAACCGCTCCCGGCAGATTTCGGCGCGCTTGTAGTACTCGGGTGCGGACAGGCCACCCGCGGTGTCGAAGGAACCGCCACAGATGAACTGGACAGGGTTGGCGAATTCCGGGATCGAGATCAGGCCGTTCAACGTGCCCTGAGCCGGGTCATAGATGTTGTAGAAGTTCGAGATGCCCGGGCCCGCCACGTGCAGCACCTGCTCGATGTCTTCGCTCTGATCACTCAGCACCTTGGTCAGGTCGGTGAGTTTGTTGACAGTGCCGATCAGCGTCGTGTTGTTCTGCTCCAGAAATCCTTTGACGTCGATCAGCGCCTGGTTGAGCGTGCCCAGGGTGTGGTCCAAGTGGGTCGAGCTGTCGGCGAGCACCTGTGAGACGGATGCCACGTGTCCGGCGAACGCGACAATCTGTTCGTTGCTGGACGAGAGCGCGCCGACCAGCACCTGCAGGTTCTTGACCGTCCCGAAGATGTCGGTACGCGAATCTCCCAACCGCCCAGCGACTTGCGAGAGTTCGCGGAGCGCGTTGTGGAATGAGTCGCCGTTGCCGTTGAACGTGTCCGCGGCCTGGTTGATCACCTTGCCCAACGGTCCCTGCAGCTGTCCGGCCGCGGGGCTCAGCTGTTTGGCCAGATCGCTTAGCGCCTGTTTGACCTCGTCCCATTCCACCGGCACCGCGGTGTGAGACAGCTCGATGCTGGCCCCGTCGGGCATGGCTGGTCCGCCGGTGTAGGCGGGGGCGAGCTGGACGTAGCGCGCCGCAACCAGGTTGGGCGCCATGATGATTGCCTTGGCATCCTGGGGGATCTTGACGTCCCGGTCCACCGACATGGTGATCTTGACGTCTTCGGCGCGCGGTTCGATCGACTCGATCTTGCCCACCGGCACACCGAGAACCCGGATCTGGTCGCCGGGATACAGCCCGACCGCCGAGGTGAAGTAGCCGACGATCTTGTTACCGGTCCGACCGGGCCACACCAAATACGCGCCCACCGCGAGGAAAACCGCAAGCAGCACCGCCAGCGCCAGACGCGTTCCGCGGCGACGTTCCTTGATCGCGGAGAATACGGTCATGGCGACTGCGGCCTTATCCGCCAGCGCTCCTGCACCAACCCACGCAGATAGTCTGCGAAGCTGTTCGGCAGCTTGCCGGGCTGGAACACGGCGTCGAACATCATTCCGACAATCGGTGATGGCACCACGCCGTACACGTTGACGTTGAATCCCGGTCCAGAGCCGACCACTTCGCCGAGCGTGGTCGCGTACGGGGGCAAGCGTTTCAGTGCCTCACTGATGTAGTCACGGCGCTCGTTGAGATCGTCCAGCACGGTGTTGAGCTTGCTCAGCGCGGGGCCGAACTCCTTGCGGTTGTCGGCGACGAAGCCGGAAAGCTGTTGAGAGACATCGTCGATGCCGCTGATCAGCTCGGCGAGTGCGGCGCGGCGCGCGTCGAGCGCAGCGAACAATTGCGTACCGTCTTGGATCAGCTTGTTGACCTGTCCGGCCCGCTCGGCCAGGACGGCGGTCACCGACTTGGCGTGTGCCAGCAGGCTTTCCAGTGCCTCATCGCGCCGGTTCAAGGTGCGTGACAGCGAGGTGATTCCGTCCAACGCACCGCGCAGCTGCGGGGTGGCGTCGTGCAATGCGTCGGTCAGAACCAACAGCGACTTCTCGAACTGGGCCTTGTCCAAATCACCGCCATTGCGGCCCAGATCCTCGAGCGCGGAACCCAGGGCATACGGCGTCGTGGTGCGGCTCAACGGGATCGTCGTCGCGGTACCCGTCCCTGCCGGGGTCACCGCAATCGACCGCTGACCAAGGATGGTTTCGGTGCGGATTGCTACCAGTGATTGGTTGCCGACGGCGATGTGGCGATCGACGGTGAAGTTCACCTTCGCGGAGTCGCCGGCCAGCCCTAGCGATTCCACCTTGCCGACCTTGATCCCCGACACGTAGACGTCGTTTCCGGGGGTGATCCCGCCGGCGTCGCTGAAGTAGGCGGTGTAACCCCGGCCTTGCGGCCAGAACGGCAGGCCGGTGTAGCCGAAGGCAACCAGGACAATGCAGAACACCAGGACCACACCGAAGATTCCGGTGCGGAGAGGATCCCTGTCCTGTCTGTGATCTGCCTTATTTGGCAAAAGCGCACCTCCCCTTGCTCGGGTCCGGCTGACCGCCCATGCCGATCTGAATGTCGCTGCCGGCCGGCCCGTTGATCTTGAGCGAGACCGAGCAGAAGTAAATGTTGAAGTACGCCCCGTAGGCACCGAGCGCGGACAGCCGCAAGTAGTCCTCACCCAGTTGCTCGATGTCGTTGTTGACCTCGGGCATCCGATCGGTGATCTCAGTGGCGAGTGGCCGGATGTTCTCGATGTTGCCCTGCAATGGCCTGCGTCCGCGTTTCAGGAATTCGGTCAGATCCGAGCTCGTCGACGCCAGCGGCGGGATGGCACCGGCCACCGCGTCGCGTCCCTGCGCCAACCCGGTAATCAGCTTCTGCAGCTCGTCGACACTGGCGGAAAATTGCGCCCCCTTGGCGTCAACGGTCGTCAGCACGGCGTTGAGCTTATTGATCACGTCGCCGATCACCTGGTCGCGCGCACCCAGCGTTGACCCGAAGGCGTTGGTGTCGGCCAGCAGGTTGGACAGCGCACCGCCCTGGCCTTGCAGCAGCTCGATCACGTAGCTGCTGACCGTATTGATCTTGTTGGCGTCCAAGCCCTTGAGCACTGGCCGCAGGCCACCGAGCAATGCGTCGAGATCCAGCGCCGGCTGGGTGTGTTGCTGATCGATGGTCGCTCCCGGCCGCAGCCTGCGCAGTTCGCCTGGGCCTGAGGTGATTTCCAGGAACCGGTCGCCGACGAGGTTGTCGTAGCGGATCACCGCCCGCGTCGACGAGTACAACGTGTAGCGCTTGTCCACCGTAAACGCCACGTCGACCGTGTTGTTCGGGTTGAGCTTGACGTCCTTGACCGAACCCACCGGTACCCCGGCGATGCGGACCTTTTGGCCGCCCTTCAACCGTGTCGCGTCAATGAAGTTGGCGTGGTAGGTGTTTGACGGGCCGAAGCGGAACTCCCCGAATATCACCACCAGGCCGACGGCCACCAAAAGCATGGTGACGGTGAAGATGCCGACCTTCACCATCATCGAGCGGTGTGACTCGTAACCGTCGGCCATCAGAAATCGTCCCGTTCGGCGAAAGAGCCGTGGAACAGCCACTGCAGCGTCGACGGTGCGTCCACCTGCATTTCGGTGAAGGGCTCGTACGGGATGTTGGCGTTGTCGGTGACCAGGAACGGCGCCCGGAACCAGGACCCGCCGCTCTGCTTGGTGGGAATGTCCGGCAGGCCACGGCAGTTCGGGCCGCCGGAGGCGTTAACGATCGGCAGGCTTTCCGGGTAGGTGTACGCCGGGGCTCCCAAGATGAAGCTGGACGAGGTGAACAGACCCGCCTTGCGAACACCGAGCACTGGCGCGAATTCCTGGATACCGCGTTCGATACCGGCGAACATACAACCGAATTCCGGGGAGTAGTCGCCGGTGACCTTCAGCGGGGCGCGCAGTCGCTTGAGGGCGTCGATCAGATCCTGCTCGGCCGGGGCCAATGTGTCATAAGCGTTGTTGGACAACCCGATCGCCGCCAGCAGGCTGCGATTCAGGTTGCTCTGCTGGTCGACGACGGTCCTGGAGATCGATGGCACGTTGTTGAACACGGTGACCAGGTCGGGCGCCGCGTCGGCGTAAATGTTGGCCACCGCGGCCGTCTTCCGGAAGTCCTGCTGCAGGGCCGACAGCTTCGGATTCGTCTGCTGGGTCAGGGTATTCAGGCCTGACAACAGGGCACCCAGGTCGTTGCCGTGCCCGCGCAGGCCTTCGGCCAGCGCGCTGATAGTCCCGTTCAGCTCGACCGGGTCGATTTTGTGCAGCAAGTCGGTGAGCGACTGAAACAGCGTGTTGACTTCCAGCGAAACCGCCGAGGCCGCCAGATGGGCGCCCGGGCTAAGCGACGTCGCCAATGGTGTTGCGGGAGGAACGAACTCCACCGACTTGGCGCCGAAAATCGTGTTGCTGGCGATGTGCACCGCCGCGTTGGCCGGAATGTAGTGCAACTCACCGTTGTCGATCGCCAATGTCAGCTGGGCCTGATCGTTGGTGTAGCTGATGTTGTCGACCTTGCCGATCTGAATGCCGCGGTATTTGACCTTGCCGCCGCGGTCCATCTCCAGCCCGGCACGCGGCGCGGTGACGGTGATGGTGTCGACGGGGGAAAAGGCCGCGGTGTAAGAGAGGTAGGTCAGCACCGCAAACGCCACCAACAGAGAGGCCAGCAGCGTCGCTGCCAGCCTGACATGTGTGCGTCGTGCGCCGGTGCTTGCCATCGTCCCCCTTCTTCTATTTGACCGGGTCCTCTTCATCGCGCTGCGCGGCCCCCTCGCCGCTGCGCGGCTGGGGGTGCCCCCACTGCATCGTCACCGGGCTCACCCGGAGAGGTTGAAATTACCGGATGCGCCGTAGACAGCCAGCGAGATGAACAAAGTGATAACGACCACGACGATCAGCGATGTTCGCACCGCCTGGCCGACCGCGAGGCCGACACCCACCGGCCCGCCAGAAGCGTTGTAGCCGTAGTACGTGTGGATCAGCATCACCCCTATTGACATGACGATGGCTTGCAGGAACGACCACAGCAGATCGGTAGGTATCAGGAACGTGTTGAAGTAGTGGTCGTACAAGCCGGCCGACTGGCCGTTGATGAACACGGTGGTGAACCGTGCAGCGAAAAACGAGGCCAGCACTGCCAGGGAGTACAGCGGGACGATCGCGATCAGGCCGGCGATCAGCCGGGTGGACACCAGATAGGACACCGAGTGCACGGCCATCGACTCGATGGCGTCGATTTCCTCTGCGACCCGCATCGCTCCCAGCTGCGCAGTGGTGCCGGCACCGATGGTGGCCGCCAACGCAATACCCGCCACAACCGGGGCCACGATGCGGACATTCAGAAATGCTGACAGGAACCCGGTTAACGCCTCGATGCCGATGTTGCCCAGTGACTCGTAACCCTGGACCGCGATGACACCGCCGGACGCGAGCGTCAAAAACGCGGCGACGCCGACTGTTCCGCCGATCAGGACCAGCGCGCCGGTGCCCATCGTCATCTCGGCGATGAGCCGGATCGTCTCTTTCCGGTAGCGGGTCAGTGCGTTCGGGATGTAGCGCATCGACTCGCCGTAGAACAGCGCCTGCTCGCCGAAATTGTCGACCGGCCCGGCGAACTGGGAGAAGAACCGGCGGATTCGCATCGAGGTGTCGTAACTCATGGGCGGGTCACCGGGCCAACACCCGAACGCCGATCGCTGTCATGATCACGTTGATCACGAACAGGCAGATGAATGCGTACACCACTGTCTCGTTGACGGCGACGCCGACCCCCTTTGGCCCGCCCTTGACCGTCAGGCCCCGGTAGCACCCGACCAGGCCGGCGACAACGCCGAACAACAACGCCTTGATTTCGGAGAGCACCAGCTCACCGAGGTGGGTGAGCACGGTTAGGCCATTGACGAACGCGCCCGGGTTCACCCCTTGCAGCAAGACGGAAAAGACGTAGCCACCGGCGATGCCGATCGCCGACACCAACCCGTTCAACAGCAGCGCAACGAACGTCGACGCCAGCACCCTGGGCACCACTAGGCGCTGGATCGGATCGATGCCCAGCACCCGCATGGCGTCGATTTCCTCGCGGATGGTGCGCGCGCCCAGGTCCGCGCAGATCGCGGTGGCGCCCGCGCCAGCCACCACCAACACGGTCACGACAGGTCCGAGCTGGGTGATGGTTCCGAATGCGGTACCGGCCCCGGACAGGTCGGCTGCGCCGATCTCGCGTAGGAGAATATTGAGGGTGAACGCCACCAGGACCGTGAACGGGATGGCGACCAGCAGGGTCGGGACCAACGAAACCCGGGCGATCATCCAGGTCTGGTCGAGAAACTCACGGAACTGAAAAGGTCGACGGAAGATGGCGCGAAACGTCTCCAACGACATTTCTACGAACCCGCCCACGGCCCGGGCCGGGACCGCGAGCTGTTCGATCAACCTGGTTCCCTCCTCGCGCGGGTGGCTGCCAACTCGCCAGCGATGCCGTTGCGGCCCCGGTTGGCACCGCCGTTGCATCCTCCTGAACGGACGGCGCGCCGCGTGAGCCGGATCATCGTAACTAGAACAAGTTCAGAGTGTCAAAGAACGGCAAATTAGACAAATGTTAGTAGTTTTGCCAGGTCAGCGGCTTTGTGATGCAGGTCATTCTGCAACGTGTTCTAGTTCGTGAAAACCCCTACGGGTGTCTCATGATCCGGAATATCACTCCATTATTTCGGTCGCCGCGAAAGTCCGTTTCGGGTCGCGCCCAGCAAAATAATCCTCCAGCGTGGCGCTGAGCTCCTGGGCGTCCCAGGCCTGCGCGTCAGAGATGAACCGGTGCTCGACGGTGGGTGCCGCCACCAGGGTCACCTGCGGGCCGTACACGACAAAAACCTGGCCGTTGACAGCGCTGGCCGCGGGGGATGCGAGAAAGCGCACCAAGGTGACGACGTGCTCGGGCGAAAGCGGGTCGATCTCACCGTCGCTGGTCGTGGGGGCCTCGCCGAAGACGTCGGCGGTCATTGCGGTCCTGGCCCGCGGGCAGATCGCGTTTGCGCAAACTCCGTAGCGGCCCAGTGCCCGGGCCGCCGTCAGCGTCAACGACGTGATGCCGGCCTTGGCGGCGCCGTAGTTGGCCTGCCCCACCGGGCCCACCAAACCCGCCTCGGATGACGTGTTGATGATGCGGCCATAGATGGAGCCGCCCTCGGCCTCCTTCGCCTTCTGACGCCAATAGGTGGCGGCGTTGCGGGTCAGCAGAAAATGGCCGCGGAGGTGCACGGCGATCACAGCGTCCCACTCCTCGTCGGACATGTTGAACAGCATCCGGTCCCGCGTGATCCCGGCGTTGTTCACCACGATGCTCAGACCGCCCAGCCCGTCGGCGCAGCTGACCAGCTCGTCGGCGGTCTCGCGCTGGCTGACGTCGCCAGTGACCGCCACGGCCTTGGAGCCGGCCGCGCCGATCTCGTCGATGACGTCGGACGCATCCAGCGCGGCTTTGATGTCGTTAACGACGACGGTGGCACCGGCACGCGCCAGGCCGATCGCTTCGGCGCGGCCCAGCCCCGCGGCGGCACCGGTCACCACCGCGACCTTTCCGGACAGATCGGTCGCATTCGTGCTGCTACTCAATTTATGAATACCTCTAGTCTTCGCGGAGCAGGGCAGCCCGCGGGCATTCCTGAATCGCCTGCTCGGCCAGCGCCTCTTGGTCGGCGGGAATCGGATCGGTCTTCACCACCGCGTAGTCCTCGTCGTCGAGGTCGAAGATATCCGGCGCGATTCCCAAGCACACCGCGTTGCCTTCACAACGGTCGTGGTCAACTTTCACCCGCACGACATCCTCCTTGAACATGGGCTGCATCTAGGTATGACCCACCATACGACCAGCGGCGAACGAGTTCGGCGTGCCAGTCGCTGGACCCTCAGACTAGAACGTGTTACAACCACAGAAGGCGACTGGGTAGCCGTTGATGCAGGCTGCCGCGAAATTCACCTACGACTGGAGGGTGGCGGAATGCGCATCAGTTATACCCCTGAGCAGGAAGAGCTGCGTCGCGAACTGCGGTCGTACTTCGAAAAGCTGATCACCCCGGAACGCCGCGAGGCACTGAGCTCGACGTCGGGCGAGGTCGGCAGCGGCAACGTGTACCGCGAGACGGTGGCCCAGATGGGCAAAGACGGGTGGCTCACCCTGAACTGGCCGAAGGAGTACGGCGGCCAGGACCGCTCGCCGATGGACTCGCTGATCTTCACCGACGAGGCCGCGATCGCCGGCGCACCGGTGCCGTTCCTGACCATCAACAGCGTCGCGCCGACCATCATGGCGTTCGGCACCGAGGAGCAGAAGAAGTTCTACCTGCCCAAGATCGCTGCCGGGGACCTGCACTTCTCGATCGGCTACTCCGAACCCGGCGCCGGCACCGACCTGGCCAACCTGCGGACCACCGCGGTGCGCGACGGCGACGACTACGTGGTCAATGGCCAGAAGATGTGGACCAGCCTGATCCAGTACGCCGACTATGTCTGGCTGGCGGCCCGCACCAACACCGAAGCCAAGAAGCACCGCGGCATCTCGATGCTGATCGTGCCGACCAGCGCCGAAGGTTTCTCCTGGACGCCGGTGCACACCATGGCGGGCGTCGACACCAGTGCCACGTACTACCAGGACGTCCGGGTCCCCGTCGCCAACCGCGTCGGCGAAGAGAACGGCGGCTGGAAGCTGGTCACCAACCAGCTCAACCACGAGCGTGTCGCGCTGGTGTCGCCGATGCCGATCATCATGGCGCTCAACCAGGTTCGCGACTGGGCGCAAAACACCAAGGACGGCACCGGCGCGCGGCTGATCGATTCGGAATGGGTGCAGCTGAACCTGGCCCGGGTGCACGCCAAGGTCGAGGTCCTCAAGCTGATCAACTGGGAACTCGCGTCGTCCGACTCGGCCACACCGTCACCCGCGGATGCCTCGGCAGCCAAGGTTTTCGGCACCGAACTGGCCACCGAGGCCTACCGGCTGCTGATGGAGGTACTCGGCACCGCCGCGACCGTGCGTCAGGACTCGCCCGGAGCGTTGTTGCGCGGTCGAGTCGAGCGGATGCACCGGGCCTGTCTGATCCTGACCTTCGGCGGCGGCACCAACGAGGTGCAGCGCGACATCATCGGCATGGTTGCCTTGGGCCTGCCCCGAGCCAACCGCTAGCGAATTCTGGAGAACCCATGGATTTCTCAACAACCGAAGCCGCGCAGGATCTCGGCGGTCTGGTCAATACGATCGTCGACTCGGTGTGCACCCCGGAGCATCAACGTCAGCTCGACGGCCTGGATCAACGGTTCGACCGCGAGCTGTGGAGCAAGCTGATCGACTCCGACATCCTCTCTACCGCCGCGCCAGAGTCGTTGGGCGGAGGCGGTTTCGGGGTGCTCGAACAGACTGCCGTCCTCGTCGCTCTCGGCCGGCAGCTCGCCGCTGTCCCCTACCTCGACTCGGTAGTCCTGGCCGCAGGCGCACTGGCCCGATTCGGTTCACCGGAACTTCAGAAACAGTGGGGCGAGCCCGCGGTGAGCGGTGCCAAAATCCTGACCGTCGCGTTGGACGGCGAGATGGGCGACGGCCCAGTGCAGGCCGCGCGGGCCGGTGACGGCTACCGACTGACCGGAACCCGCACCCAGATCGGCTATGGTCCGGTGGCCGATGGTTTCTTGGTGCCGGCCGAAACCGATTCCGGCACCTCGGTTTTCCTGATCGCCGCCGACGACCCCGGAGTCACCGTGACCGCGCTGGCGACCACCGGTCTGGGCAGCATCGGGCACCTCCGGCTCGACGG
>DATJOR010000205.1:0-17936 GCA_035506875.1 Mycobacterium sp. | reverse complement strand
TCTTCCTTGGAAAGGCCGGAGCCCTCCTGGATCTTGATCGTGTTCTCCTTGCCGGTGCCCTTGTCCTTGGCCGTGACGTGCACGATGCCGTTGGCGTCGATGTCAAAGGTGACCTCGATCT
Organism: Mycobacterium sp.; assembly: GCA_035506875.1. Taxonomy (GTDB): domain Bacteria; phylum Actinomycetota; class Actinomycetes; order Mycobacteriales; family Mycobacteriaceae; genus Mycobacterium. The sequence goes on along the minus strand of DATJOR010000205.1, from coordinate 17,815 downwards.
GCGGGACGCCGCGCGGAGCGGGCGGGATGCCGGTCAGCTCGAAGGAGCCGAGCAGCTTGTTGTGCGAAGCGATTTCGCGCTCACCCTGATAGACCTGGATCTGCACCGACGGCTGGTTGTCGTCGGCCGTGGTGAACGTCTCGGACCGCTTGGTCGGGATCGTGGTGTTGCGCTCGATCAGCTTGGTCATCACGCCACCCTTGGTTTCGATACCCAAGCTCAGCGGCGTAACATCAAGCAGCAGAACGTCTTTCACCTCACCCTTCAGCACACCGGCCTGCAAGGCGGCTCCCACGGCGACAACCTCGTCGGGGTTGACGCCCTTGTTGGGCTCCTTGCCACCGGTGAGCTCCTTGACCAGGTCGGTCACCGCGGGCATACGAGTGGAACCACCCACCAGCACCACGTGGTCGATCTCGGAAACCGAGATACCGGCGTCCTTGATCACCTGCTGGAACGGGTTGCGGGTGCGGTCCAGCAGATCTTGGGTGATCTTTTGGAACTCCGCACGCGTCAGCTGCTCGTCGAGGAACAGCGGGTTCTTGTCGGAGTCAACGGTGATGTAGGGCAGGTTGATCGACGTGCTGCCCGACGACGACAGTTCGATCTTGGCCTTTTCGGCCGCTTCCCGCAGCCGCTGCATGGCCATCTTGTCCTTGGTCAGGTCGATGCCCGACGTGCCCTTGAACTTGTCGACCAGCCAGCTGACGATGCGGTCGTCCCAGTCGTCACCGCCGAGGTGGTTGTCACCCGAGGTGGCGCGGACTTCCACGACGCCGTCGCCGATCTCCAGCAACGACACGTCGAAGGTGCCGCCACCGAGGTCGAACACCAGGATGCGCTGCTCCTTCTCGCCCTTGTCCAAGCCGTAGGCCAGCGCGGCCGCGGTCGGCTCGTTGACGATGCGCAGCACGTTGAGGCCGGCGATCTGGCCGGCTTCCTTGGTGGCTTGGCGCTGAGCGTCGTTGAAGTAGGCGGGTGTGGTGATCACCGCGTCGGTGATGTCCTCACCGAGGTAGGCCTCGGCGTCGCGCTTCAGCTTCATCAGAATGCGAGCGCTGATCTCCTGCGCGGTGTACTTCTTGTCATCGATCTCGACGGACCAATCGGTGCCCATGTGCCGCTTGACGGACCGAATGGTCCGGTCGACGTTGGTCACCGCCTGGTTCTTGGCGGGCTGGCCGACCAGTACCTCACCATTGCGCGCGAACGCGACGATGGACGGAGTGGTCCGCGAGCCTTCGGAGTTGGCGACGACGACGGGGTCCCCACCCTCCAGAACTGCGACGACGGAGTTGGTGGTCCCGAGGTCGATACCGACCGCACGAGCCATTGTGGATCCTTCCTGATAGTCGAACTTGGCATTGCACTTCGCTGAGTGAACCCCGCTCAAGCCTGCCCGTCGCGGCGTACCGCTGTCAAGCCAATATTGAGTCTGGTTCACTCAAGTTTGTCGCAGTGATCAACGGCGCTGTTCAGGAGTTTGTTCCCCGCTGGTTGAGAGCCACGTCACTCCATGGGATAGTTTCGCCACCACTCCAGTTCTGGGGCGTGTCCGGCGCCGCAGCGTTGCACCAGGCTAGGACGACAGGAACTCGATGCCATCGCTGCCCAGCACGCCGGACCCGGCTGCGGACAAGTCCGCTGCGCTCGCTCGCGAAGATGCGGGTTACCACCACGACCTGCACAACCGGCAGATGCAGATGATCGCTATCGGCGGCGCCATCGGGACCGGGCTGTTCATGGGCGCGGGAGCGCGGCTTGCTTCGGCGGGGCCCGGGCTGTTCCTGGTCTACGGGATCTGCGGCGCCTTCGTGTTCTTGATCTTGCGCGCGCTCGGCGAACTGGTCCTGCATCGCCCGGCATCCGGCTCGTTCGTCTCGTACGCTCGCGAGTTCTTCGGGGAGAAAGCGGCTTTCGTTGCGGGCTGGATGTACTTCCTGAACTGGGCGATGGCGGCCATCGTGGACAGCACCGCGATCGCGAGCTACTTCCACTACTGGACGGCGTTCCATGCGGTGCCGCAGTGGACGCTCGCGCTGATTGCACTGGCGGCGGTCGTGTCGGTGAACCTGATTTCAGTGAAGGCCTTCGGCGAGTTCGAATTCTGGGCGGCGCTGATCAAGGTGGTGGCGCTGACGACATTCCTGGTCGTCGGAATCGTATTTCTGGCCGGCCGCTTCAAGATCCAGGGCAAGACCACCGGGCCCAGCCTCTGGACCGACCACGGCGGGTTCTTGCCGACCGGCCTGGTGCCGCTCGTGCTCGTCACCTCTGGGGTGATATTCGCCTACGCCGCAGTCGAATTGGTTGGCACCGCCGCCGGAGAAACCGCGGAACCGGCGAAGGTCATGCCGCGAGCGATCAACTCGGTGATCGCCCGTATCGCGGTCTTCTACTGTGGCTCAGTCCTGCTGCTGGCGTTGCTGCTGCCCTACACCACCTACAAACACGCGGAGAGCCCGTTCGTCACGTTCTTCTCGAAAATCGGTCTCCCCGGCGCAGGTTCCCTGATGAACGTGGTGGTGCTCACGGCCGCGTTCTCCAGCCTGAACGCCGGATTGTATTCCACCGGCCGGATCCTGCGATCGATGTCGGTGAACGGCAGCGGCCCGAAGTTCACCGCACGGATGTCGAAAAACGGTGTGCCGTACGGCGGTATCCTGCTGACCGCCACCATCGGGTTGTTCGGTGTCGTGCTCAACGCGGTCAAACCGAGCGAGGCCTTCGAAATCGTGCTCAACATCGCCGCCATCGGGGTGCTGGCGGCCTGGGCGACGATCGTGGCGTGCCAACTCCGGTTCTACCGCAGGACGAAGGCCGGAACGCTGCAGCGCCCGAATTTCCGGATGCCGCTCGCCCCTTACAGCGGCTACGTCACGCTGGTTTTCCTGGCCGGCGTGCTGGTGCTGATGATGCTCGACCCCGAGAAGGGCCCCTGGATCATCGCGGCGCTGGTGGCCGCCGTTCCCGCCCTCATCGGCGGCTGGTTTTTGGTTCGTGACCGCGTGACGGCCGTGTCCGGCGAAGGTGTCGACCACGGTTGCGATGTGCCGGATCTAGCGACAGAGTAACAGAGCGACTGCTCTGTTACTCTCGCGGCATGCCCCGCCCGCGCGTGTATGAGCCGGATCGGGTTCTGGACGCCGTCGAGTCGTTGACCATGACATCCGGGCCTGCCGCGGTAACCATCCGTGCGGTCAGCGCCGCCGTCGGCGTTTCCAATGGCGCGCTCTACCACACGTTCGGGTCGCGCTCGGGCCTGATCGGCCGCGCATGGTTGCGCGCCGGGCGTCGATTTCTCAGCGTGCAAAACGCGTTGGTCGATCAGGCCCTGTCGGAAGCCGGTCCGCGGGATTCCGTGGTGGCCGCCGCGGACGCACCGGTGGTCTTCGCCGAGCAGTACCCGGGCTCCTCCAAACTGCTGTGGGCGGTAAGCCGCGACGAGCTGCTGCGCGATCCCGACCTGCCCCACGAGATCGCCACGGAGCTAAGCGATCTCGACCGGCTGCTGGTCGGCTTGATGATCCGGCTTGCCGTCAACGTGTGGGACCGCAAAGACGCCCTGGCCGTCGATGCGATCACCACCTGCATTGTGGACTTGCCGACCGCCATTGTGCTGAGTCGTCATCGCCTAGACAGCGCAACAGCACGTGAGCACCTGCGCGCCTCGGTGCGCGCGGTTCTCGACGTTGGACCACCACCTCTGGAGAAAAGGAAGAAAGCGTGACGATCAGCCTGACCTACGAAGATAAGATCGCCATCCTCGAGCTTGGCGGTGACGAAAACCGTTTTTCCCCAGGCTTTCTCGACGAGATCGATGCACACCTCGATGAAATCGTCAGCGCCGGCGCCCAGGGCTTGGTCACCACCGGCGGCGGCAAGTTCTACACCAACGGCTTGGATCTGGATTGGCTGGCGGCCAATGGAGACCAGACCCAGTGGTACGTCGGACGCGTGCAGAGCATGTTGGCCCGAGTGCTCACCCTGCCCGTCCCCACCGCAGCCGCCGTGGTCGGCCACGCGTTCGGCGCCGGGGCAATGTTGGCTTTGGCGCACGACTTTCGGGTGATGCGCGCTGACCGCGGCTTCTTCTGCCTGCCCGAAGTGGACATCCGGATACCCTTCACGCCGGGCATGGCCGCACTGATTCAGGCCAAACTCACCGCGCAGGCGGCGGTCGCGTCGATGACGACCGGACGCCGATTCGGCGGCGACGACGCCGAGCGCCTCGGCCTTGTCGATGCCGTCGCTGCCGAGGGCGCGGTGACGCCCGCCGCGGTCGACCTCCTTCGGCCCCTCGGCGGCAAGGACCCCGGCACGCTGGGCGCGATCAAACAATCCATGTTCGGGCCCGCGGTGGATGCGTTGACCGCCAGTAGTTAAGCGCATAACCTACGCGTCGTACGGCACTCTATTTTCATAGATAAGGGGAGACCGATGACGGTGCAGGCTGTGCTGGATGAGGTCCGTCAACGTCCCGGCACGGGTGACGTCATCCCGGTCTTCGACCCCTCCACCGAGGAGCAGATCAGCGAGTTCACCGACTGCGGCCCCGAAGCCGTCAACGAGGCGGTGGCGCGCGCGAAGGCGAGCGCCGAGTCCGGGATCTGGTCGGCAAAGCCCGACTACGAGCGCGCCAAGATCCTCTGGCGTGTCGGCGAACTGATCGACAAGAACGCCGAGCTGCTCGCCGAACTCGAAATGCTCAACGGCGGCATGTTTCCCGCGCAGGCACAGATGCAAGTGCAGATCGGCGCCGAATGGTTCCGCTACTACGCCGGCTGGTGCACCAAGATCGACGGCATCGCCCGCGACGTCAACACCGGCGGCCTGACCGGCGTCGACTCGCACATGCATGCCTACAGCCTGCGCGAGCCCTATGACGTGGTCGGGCTGATCTTCCCGTGGAACGGCCCAGTCTTCAATTTCTGCGCCAAGCTCGCGCCGTCACTGGCCGCTGGCTGCAACAGCGTGGTGAAACCCGCTGAGGAGACGCCACTTTCGGCCCATGTGCTCATGCAGATCCTGGCCGAAGCAGGAGTGCCGGACGGGGTGGCCAATCTGGTCAACGGCTACGGCCATACCGTCGGCGCGGCGATCACCGCGCACCCTGACGTCGACAAGGTCGCGTTCACCGGTTCTACCGAAGTCGGCCGTGCGATCGTGCACACAGCCGCGGACAGCAACCTCAACAAGGTCACCCTCGAACTCGGCGGCAAGTCACCGGTGCTGATCTTCGACGACGCGAAACTGAAGAAGGCGATCCCGTCGTCGGCGTTCGGCACATTCGTGCACTCCGGGCAGGCTTGTGTCTGCGGTTCCCGCCTTCTGGTGCAGCGCGGCGTCTACGACCAGGTCGTCGAGGGCATGGCGACGATCGCGAACGCCATGAAGATGGGCGCCCCCAAAGAAGAGGGCACCATGAGCGGTCCGTTGATCAGCCAAAAGCAGCTCAACCGCGTGCTGGGTTACCTCGAGCAAGGCAAGTCCGACGGCGCCGAGATCGTCGCCGGCGGGCACCGACTGGACCGTAAGGGCTACTTCGTCCACCCGACCATCGTCACCAACCTCGACCCTGACACCAGCCGGCTTTTCCAAGAGGAGATCTTCGGTCCGGTCGTGACAATCCTGCCGTTCGACGACGAGGACGAAGCCGTTGCTTTGGCCAACAACAGCACCTACGGGCTGGCCGCGACGGTGTGGACCAAAGAACTCGGCCGCGCGCACCGACTGGCCAAGCGCCTCAAGGCTGGAACCGTCGGGCTCAACAACGCTTTCCCGTACGACCACTCAATGCCGTTCGGTGGCTACAAGCAATCCGGCTGGGGCCACGAATCCGGCAAGGCCGGGCTCGATACCTATCTGCAGACCAAAATTGTCTGGGCCCAGATGTAACCTCGCCTTTCTCGGTGGCTGAGTAAGGCCGCTGGCGCGTCACTACAATCACTTGCGTCACTTCTTGCGTAGGCTTAGTGCTGAGATGTTTTCGCAGAAAGCAAAGACGGCGGTGGTTGCCGGCCGGCTGCTGGCCGGCTTGCTGATCAGCGCCGCGCTGATGACCGGATGCAGCTCGCTGATCCACGGCAAACCGGTGGCGAGCCCGGGCACTGGGCCCACCGAGCCGTCCTTCCCGAAGGCGAAGCCATCAATCCCCGCACCGGCCCCGTCACGGCCCGCGCCGCCGAACGCTAACCCGCCGGCGAGTGCCGTCCCGTTGCCGCCTGACCAGAACGGTTACGTCTTCATCGAAACCAAATCAGGTCAGACGCGCTGCCAGATCAACGCCGACAGCGTCGGCTGCGAGGCACAGTTCACCGATTCCCCGATGCAGGACGGCGAACGCGCCAACGGCGTGCACATCACCTCGAGCGGTGACGTGCAATGGGTGGTGGGCAACCTCGGCGACATCCCCACCGTGACCATCGACTACCTCACTTATGACGCGCAGGGCTGGACGATCGCGGCCACCGAAAGCGGCACCCGGTTCACGAATAGGAACACCGGGCACGGCATGTTCGTCAGCATCGAGAAGGTCGACACGTTTTAGCGGTGGGTCTATCACCGCGGTTGGTCGAGGTATCGGCGCGCGCCCCAGTAGTCTGCGCCCAGTCGAACCGGGGTGATGCGCACCGGCGTCGTCGAGTCGAATGCCTCGATCATCTTGCCGTTCCCGGAATACATCGCCACGTGGTAGACCGCGTCGGGACGGTCGGGGTCCTTACTGCCGTGCGAGTAGAAGAGCAGATCGCCGGGCTGTAGCGCGGATTCGTCGACGCGTCGGCCGTGGCTGTCGGCGGCTTGCGCATCGGCATCGCGCGGGAGGGTGATGCCGTGCACCTGGTAGATGGTGGAAGTGAAACCGGAGCAGTCGAACCCGAACCCGGCACGACCGCCCCATAGGTAGGGCACGTTCACCAACTCGGCGGCGTACCGGACCAGATCGGCTCCAGTGGGATGCGATATGTCCGTGGGCTTTTCGTACACCGCCACGGTTCGGGCATCCAGCCACCTCGGGCCGCGATCGGGGGTGGTCACCTGAACCGCGGTGGCGGTGCGGTTGAGCACGGGAAGGCCGGTGTTGGTACTGATCTCGAGATCGCGATCAGAGAGTCCGGAGTCGCGGTACAGCCAGGTACTGATGCCGCGATTGGCGAGCGCGAAGGAAGCGGAGTCCCTCAGTGCGCCATAGCGTGCGTCGGTCGCCAACTGGGACTTGGGAATCCAGCCGGGATAACCCAGCGCGTTCTTCGGTGTGGGCTGGCCGGGGACCAGCACCTCGTCCCAGTCACCCTGCTGCCCCACCACGAACACACGGTCGCCGAAGAGGGCCTGCGTCTGGGTGAGATTGTCCGAGGTGAGCGCTTCCTGCTGGTCCGGCGTCATATCTGACAGCCAGCCGCGAATATCGACCGGGTTTGTCAGGGCGCGATGGTCGATCGGACGCGGGCTCTGCGGCGTGGTCCACACCGTGGCCGCCGAAACGGCGACAAAGGCGCTGGGTGGCGTCTGATTAGGTGCCGTCATACCACCCGAGCCCTTCATGCCGCTCGGCCCCCTGATCGCGGGGCCGGCGTGGTTGTCGCCTGTGGGCATGCCCCGAGCACAGCCAGAAAAGACGATCATCGCCGCGACAAACACGACAGCGGCGACGATGCCCATCCACGCTGCTAACCGGTTGAACCCGGTGCTCACTGCAGGGCCCGGGCTGCTGCGGTAGCGACATCACCTCGCAGATACGCGATCGGTGGATCGTCTCGCGGATCGATCGCGCTGGTGAACAGAATCACGTAGGTATCCGAGCTTGGGTCGATCCACAGCGAAGTTCCGGTAAAGCCGGTGTGGCCGAAGCTGCCGATGGGAAAGACCATGCCTCGCGTGCCGGAATACGCGGTATCGATATCCCAGCCGAAGCCACGCAGGTTTTGTCCCCTGATCGCCGGATAGCGCGGAGCCAGTAGCGGATCATATGTGTTCGGTGTCTTCGCGATGGCTTCTCGGGACGCATTGTTGGCCGCCTCGACCTGTCCGGCAGTGTGTCCGGGCTGCTCAGGAGTCGTCATCAACTCCAACGTCGCCTGCTTCAGCGGAAACTTGCTGGGGCGGTTGGCAAGTCGATCGAGCAGGGCCTGCGCATAGAGGCTGACATCGTGCGCCGTCGAGAAGACGCCGGCGTGCCCGGCCACTCCCCCCATGCGGCGCGTCGACGGGTCAAACACAGTGCCCCTAAGCAGGAAACCAAAATCGGGATTCTTGCCTGGATCATTCCTGCTTTCGTCGTCAGGCACCGTCGGTGCGATGCGCGGCAACAGACTTGTGCTCCACGTGCCCGCAGGACAATCGCCCGGCATGGCCCCTGTTGGCGCAGGTGCCCACCCAATCGCAGCTCCTCGCATCACATGGGGACCGCATACATTGGCCGGCGGAAGATAGCGAGTCTCTTGCATGCCCAGCGGCGCAAAGACGTTCCGCTGAACGTAAACGTCTTCGTCCTCGCCGCTGAGTTTTTCGATCAGCGCACCCAGCAGAATGAAGTTGATGTCGGCATAGCTGAAGTACTCACCCGGAGGCGACTCCAGCGGCATGGTGAGGGCACGGCGAATGCCTTCTGCTTTATCGGCTCTGTCCAATCCCCACGGATCGTCGAGGCGTACGTCTTCCGGTTCGCCTGACGTGTGGGTCAGCAACATGCGAACGGTCACGTTTGCGCGTTGTGGATCGTTTCCGCTGTTGAAGTCAGGCAGGTACTTCTGCACGGGATCGTCGAACGCAACCTTGCCTTGTTCATAGAGCTGCATGATCGCGGTCGCCGTGGCGAGAGGCTTCGTCAACGATGCGATGTCGAAGATGGTGTCTTCGGTCATCGGCTCGGCAGGTGCGGGCGACCCATTTAGGCCCGGCTCGCCGGCAAGCTTGCGCGAGCCATAAGCCTGATGGAAGACGACCTTGCCGCCATGCCCGATCACCACCACGCTGCCTGGCGCCGTGCCTGCCGCAATCGCCTCGTTCATCAGCTTGGAGACCGCTGCGAAGTCCGGAGCGGGAACCGCATCGGGCGCCGGCGTCACCGGCGCGGGAACCGCATTGGGCGCCGGCGTCACCGGCGCGGGAACCGCATTGGGCGCCGGCCTAGGCGCCGGAACCACAACTGGCGCCGGCGTAGCCTGCGCGACGTTCCTCATGCCTGTGTGCGCTGCATGGCCACACGAGGAAGCCGCCGCGACGGTAAGCAAGACAATTCCAACAGCAATTGCTTTTCGCACAGATGACCCCCTCACCTGCTTGTCCTCAGCACCGCGAGTCCGGCGGCAACTCGGTGCCACACGACCCGCACCGGAACTCTGCTTGCGGTCATGTCGTCGCCGCGAATATGGCCCTGCTGCCGTCATGAGCATCGCTCACGCCAACATCCTGTCACCACTAGCCAGCCAGCATGCGCCGTATCGCCGTTGCGATCCGGCGCGCGGGTAGCGCTTGTCTGTCGAGCACCCAGGCGGGTTCAGGCGCCCGCAGGGCGAAGTGATCGGTAGACGGGACGTGCGCGTCGCGATAATTTCAGCAGGTGCCGATTAATCGTCGCAAGGTCTTGGGTGGGGCGGGTCTGGCCGCCGGCGCGGCCGCGACCGGTGTAGGCATAGACCGCTTTGTCTCCGGCTATCGCACCGATAAGGAAGAGGCGGTGATCGACGATGCGACACAGTTTGGTGATCCCCGCATACCCGCTGAGACGATCACGTCGAAATCGCACCTGTTCCATCTCGGTGCTCAGCCCTTAGCCACCTATGACGGTGGCTCATTTCAGCAGGCGGACGAAGACGTTTTTCCGATACTCAAAGGTCAACAGGCCAGCATCGTGCTGCTCACGCTGGTACCCGGCGGTATCCGCGAGCCGCACTGGCATCCCAGCGCATGGGAGATCAACATCGTCACCAAGGGAGTCGCGGCCTGGGCCCTCGTCGACGGAAACGGCAACCACGAGAGTTTCGACCAACATGTCGGCGACGTCGTGTTCGCACCGCAGGGTTCCTTCCACTACTTCGAGAACCGCGGCCCGGACGACATGAAAATCGTGATCATCCAGAACACGAGCACGCCCGAATCCAAGGACAACATCGGCATCGGCGAGTCCCTCAGCGTGCTTCCGCCCCGGGTGTTGTCCGCCGTCTTCGGCGTTCCCGCAGAGACATTCAAGCCGTTCAAAAAGCTCGACAACGCAATCGTCATCCTGCGATCACACTGAGGACGAGTCAATGACCGATGACGCGGCACGCTTTGGTGATCCCCGCATACCCTCGGAAACGATCACCTCGCAATCGCACCTGTTTCATCTCACCGCCGTGCCCCCGATCACATATGACGGGGGAACCCAGCAGCAGGCGCATGAAGACAATTTCCCGATACTCAAAGGTCAAGAGGCCAGCATCCAGCTGATCACGTTGCAGCCCGGGGGTATTCGCGAACCGCACTGGCATCCCAGCGCGTGGGAACTCAACCTGGTCACCAAAGGAGTCGCCAGCTGGGTCCTCATCGACGGGAATGGCAACCACGAAAGTTTCGACGCCCACGTCGACGACCTCGTGTTCGCACCCCAGGGTTCTTTTCACTACTTCGAGAACCACGGCAAAGAAGACCTGGACGTGCTGATCATCCAGAACACCAGTGCACCTGAGGACAAAGACAACATCGGCATCGGCGAGTCCTTGAGTCAACTTCCGCCCGCGGTATTGGCCGCCGTCTTCGGCGTTCCCGCAGGGACATTCAGCTCCCTCAAAAAGATCGATAACGCGATCACCATTCTGCGATCGCACTAATCAGAACTTGGCGCCAAGTCCCGCGATCAAATTGATCGTCACCGCCAGCACGACGGCCCCCAGTAGGTAGGACCTCGATTTCGCGTATCTCGCCTACACCGTCGGGATGACCTATCAGGTGTCAGACACCGAAATGTCGCCCACGAGTAAAGCGACGGCGACTCCGAGCGCCACAGTGACTGCTATCCGAACCGCGACGGTGTCACGGAACAACTTCACCAGGGAATTCACAATCCCGACCTAACCATTAATACGGCTCGTCAGCCGAGGTGAGCCCTGACGCGTGGCCGGCCAGGAAGTGAAATGACGACGGCGAAAACGCGGCTAAAATTTCTCCATGCCCGAGACGCCCGGCCTTCGCCTGAAAGTGCTCGCCTCTGGGCTGCATCAGCTCGCCAATAAATGCGAGAAGATCGCCGGTGAGCTGGCCGCCGATGCTCAGCCGCCGTCCACCTCCACGTCCGGGTGGCAGTCCAGCGCGGTCACGGCGCGCACCGCCGCTGCGCGCGCTGGCAAAGACCTGTCGAGCATCGCGACACGCATCAATGCGCGAGGCGCTCACTACAGCGCGGCCGCTACCGCGTACACGCAGACCGAGGAGCAGAACACCAGGCGTTTGCGCGGACTGGTTCACTAATGCCCGCCACACCGCGCTTCCCGACACTGTCGCAGCTGCGGGCCTCCGACTACTCCTACTTCGGGCAGCTGGGTAGCTACCTGCAGAAGATTGCCCCCAAGGCGCAGAGTGCGCTGGAGGAGTTGGCCGAGGATGTGACGCGCCCCGGCGGCGCCGACTGGGAAGGCATGGCCGCTGACGCGGCGATCGCTCAGGCGCAATCGGACGTCGTGACGGCCCGCACGTTCATCTGGAGCTGGGACGACGTGGCAGCGTCGACTCAGCGCTGGCAGGAGCAGCTGGAAGCCGGCACGCGCTCGGCACTCGATGCCGTGGATGACGCCGAGGCCGACGGCTTCGAGGTCGGCGAGGACTACTCCGTCAGCGATACCTATGAGGCCGAAACCGAGGAGGAGTACGACGAGCGCCTCGAGGAGGCAGAAGCGCATGCCGGTTTGATCGGCCACCGGGTCAGCACGCTGGTTGGTAACGAGTCGCTGATCAATGGCCAGCTGAGGGCGATGTCCGCCGGGTGGGGGACGCTGAATTTCAAGGAAGGCGGAGGCGACGGCGGTCAGCCGGGCGACGGCGATCCGCACGAGCACGATCCGCACATCGTTGGACCGGGCACCGATCCCGCGCAGGAGAACCAGAGCGGCTCCCCATATGACCTGGGCGTGACGATTCCCGGGACGGAGATCTTGATCACCGGCGACCCGCACGACGGCAGACCGCAGCTGCATATCCCCGGTACAAAGTGGGACGGCGACAACCCATTTCCGACACTCAAGGACGAACGCCCCCTGCCCACCGGAACCGCGGTCGGTCCGGACGGACGGCTCTATGCGTTTTACAGCATCAAAAAGTATGGGACGGGTACAGATCCCAAGGACTACATCGGGCCGGAGTCGCACGTACAAGATCTCGCTGACCCGGCACACGACCTCGGGCCGCTGCAAGGCTTCTCGCTGACTGGTCAGCAGGTCGGCATCTCGCAGGCCAGCGGAGTGTATGACCCGAAGACCCAGCGGATGATGATCGTCGGCAACATCGGACCGAACGGTCAGCGCGCGTTATGGCAGTCCGACCCCATCAAACCCGGCGACGCCCCGAATGCGTGGATGAACAGCATGCACGAGGTGAACGCATTCAATAATCTCGGCGCGGGTGATCGCGAGAATCAGATCATCGCCCTCCCCAAAGGCGGCTATCTGCTCACCAGCGCCAGCAACGGGCAACCCGTGGTCGGTGTCACGGCGGCCACCCCGCAAGGCTTGCTCAACGCGTCGCCTCAAGCACTCGCCGGTCCCACCATTCCCAGCACCGGCAACCTACCGGCTTACCCCTACGGTCCGACCGTCACGAACGTGCAAGTTCTTCCCAACGGACAGGAACAGGTCACGATGCGGGTGAGCACCTGGCCGACGCCCGAAGGCTGGCACCCCACAGCTGCCCATCCGACCCGGCCCTACTTTCCCCGCACTTACACCACGACATTCGATATCGACCCTTGACAGAGGAGACTTTGATGAGCACTGCCGCTGATCGCACCGTGCGGGTCTTGACCGCCGGGATCGTCGCGGTCGCCCTGGGCGTAGTGGGATGCGGGTCGCGTGCCGCCGCGCTACCGGCGGGCTTCCCGAACCTCGACAGCTTCGGCTCGGTGCCGGTCGACGGCTACATCGGTACCGGACCGAAAGGTCCCAAACGCTTCGTCAGCTTTTCCACGCCCTACAACATCGAGTGCAATTTCGTCGCTACCACCGATCCGGTGCCTGCGGGTGATTCGCAGGGCATTATTTGCGAAGGCGAGATACCCGGCGTGGCATCGGGTCCCACGCCCACGCAGTCGTGTGCGATCGGCAAGGTCGGTGACACGGGTACCTCGTCGGGGTTCCGCATCGAACGTGAGCTGACCAATTGCCCCATCGGGGCTTTCAACTCCGGCGCGCTGCTGAATGTCGGACAGAAGGTGTCCTACCAGAACGCAACCTGCGCCGTCGGCGGCGACGGGCTGATTGCCTGTCTGGACACCAGCCTCGGACAGCACGGGTTCGTGCTAAAGCCCTCGGGCAACGTGACGTTCTAGGTCGCCGGGCAGTTGCGCATAGGCTGGCGGTCGTGGACTTCCGGGTTTTCGTTGAACCGCAGCAAGGCGCCAGTTACTCCAACCAGCTCGTGGTCGCGCAGACCGCCGAGGCATTAGGTTTTTCCGCGTTCTTCCGGTCCGACCACTACATGGCGATGAGCGGTGACGGACTGCCCGGCCCGACCGACTCCTGGGTGACGTTGGGCGGCATCGCCCGCGAGACGTCGTCGATCCGATTGGGCACGCTGGTCACGTCGGCGACCTTCCGCCATCCCGGCCCGTTGGCGGTCTCGGTTGCCCAAGTCGACGAAATGAGCAATGGGCGAGTCGAATTCGGAATCGGTACCGGCTGGTTCGAACAAGAGCATGTGGCCTATGCGATCCCGTTCCCGCCACTGCGCGAGCGATTCGCCCGGCTCACCGAACAGCTCGAACTCATCACCGGACTATGGACCGCGCCCGTCGGTGAAACCTTCGACTACGCGGGCGCTCACTACGCGGTCAACGACTCCCCTGCACTGCCGAAGCCGGTGCAACGGCCCCACCCACCGATCATCATCGGCGGGACGGGCGCAAACAAGACGCCGTCGCTGGCCGCGACGTTCGCCGACGAGTTCAACGTGCCGTTCGCCTCGTTGGACACCATCAAAACCCAGTTCGAGCACGTCCGCGAAGCGGTCGACTCGGTTGGCCGGCCCGAGGACGCGATGACGTATTCCGCCGCGTTCGTGGTGTGCGCGGGACGCGACAACGCGGAAGTCAGCCGCCGGGCTGACGCCATTCGGCGCGAGGTCGACGAGCTGCGGTCCAACTCTCCGCTGGCGGGCACGCCGAACGAGATTGTCGATGCGCTCGGAGCATTCGCGGACATCGGCGTGCAGCGGGTATATCTGCAGCTGCTGGACCTGTCCGACCTTGAGCACCTGCGACTTTTCGCCGATGAGGTGAAGCGGCAGCTCTGAGGCTCGCGCCGTCGGCCGAAGCCTCGGGCGGATATCAGTAACATCGGGGCGTGACAGGCTACGGCTCTGAGGGTCCGCCGGACGACCCGAGCAATCGGCAGACGCGGATGGCCAGTTACGACCCGGGCGACGTGCCGCAATACGCCGAGCCTGCTGAGTCCGCTAATCCCGCTGGGCCCTCTGAACCACCGGAACCCGAAGGTCCGCCGGACCCGTGGTACCGGAATCGGACATTGCTGATCGCGTGGGGCGCGGTGGTCGCGATCCTGGTCGTGCTGATCATCTACGGCCTGATCCAGCTCTCGCACGGCGTCGAAGGTGGGCCGACTACGAGCACGCCGTCCACGACTCCCCCGTCGTCGACGCCCACCCGCTCGTCGACAACGACTCCGCCGCCGACGACCACACCCCCGCCACCGCCGTCGTCGACGCCCGAACAAGAGGAGCCGCCGGGTGACAACGGTCCGCCGCCCTCCGAGGTCCCGCCGCCGGCCGAGCCGCCGCATCACCACCACCATTTGCCGCACATCCCGTCGACAATCACGTTGCCGCACACCGTGATTACGCTGCCGCCGGGATTCTGAGGCGCGGCCGGTCGAGGCGCGGTGGCCGCGTCGCGGAGATCCACCGATAGGATCGGCGGCCGTGACGGGTTACGGACCTCCAGACGACCCCAGCGAAGCGCCGACCGGCCAGTACAACTACGGCGACTACGGGCAACAGCAGCCCGAACCCGGGTCGACCCCGTGGTATCGCACGCGCGCCGCGCTGATCGGTTTGGGGGCGCTCGTCGTGATCCTGCTCGCGCTGGTGATCTACGAAATCGTCGACCTGACCCACACGGGCGGCTCGACAGCCCCCTCGACCTCGTCGACGACGCCGTCCGCCGTCACGACCACCGCGCCCTCGTCCAGCAGCGCGACGACCACCGAGTCGGTCGCTCCCGCTCCGACGACCACCCAGACCGAGGCGCCGACGACCACTGCGGAGACGACCCCGGCGCCGACCACCACACCACCGACCACGAGCACGAGCATCGACGACGAGCACCGTCGTCACCATCACCACCTCTAAGGTGGCGGTGCGCCCGAGCGGCGACAGTCGGTAGGATCGATGTTTGTGGGGGGCAACAGACCACCATTCGATGTCGACGGTTACTCAACACGCGACATGAATCTCGGCGCGCGCAATGACGACCAATTCGTTGCCACCGAGACGTCCTCGCCCTGGTTCCTCAAACCGTGGGTGCTCGCGCTATGGGGTCTGACGGTCGTGCTGCTGATCGCGATCATCATCTACGGCCTGGTCATCCTGGCCACCAACAACGGGGGTAGCGCACCGGCGACCACCCGGCCGTCGACAACCATGTCGTCGTCACACGCACCCTCCCCGACGACGACCACACCGTCGTCGACGCTCCCGACTACGACGGCCCCTTCGGCCGAGACGACGCCGGAAGAGGAGCCACCGGTGACCACTCAACCGTGGACGCAGCAGCAACATCCGCGCCGTCGCTGGTGGAACGGCAACATCCCTCAAATCCCCGGGTTACCCCCGATCCACATACCGGGTACGAACCCCTAATCGACCGGCCATTCGGCCGCCGCAACCAGGTTAGGGCAGCCTTTGTCGCGGTCAACGCTAAAAAGATGCAACTATGAGCTGGCCTGGTTACTAAGTTACTAACGGGTAACCTGGTAGAAGTTACCGCTCAGTAACCTCGGATTTGGGGAGACGCTCCGTGCAGACGCAGATGCTGATCAGACTGGTAGTGGGCCTCAGCATGACGGCGATCGTCGGTTTACTGGCCCTGCGCCGGGTCGGTTGGCTGGCGAAACTCGTGCTTTCGGGCCAACGGGCCAGCGGTCGCACCAACGACGTCGGCACCCGGATCTGGACGCAGATCACCGAGGTCTTCGGCCAGCGCCGACTGCTGAAATGGTCCGTCCCCGGCCTCGCCCACTTCTTCACCATGTGGGGCTTCTTCATTCTGCTCACGGTCTACATCGAGGCGTACGGTTTCCTGTTTCAGCAGAACTTTCATATCCCGATCATCGGCCGGTGGGACGCGCTCGGTTTCCTGCAGGACTTTTTCGCGACGGCCGTCTTCCTTGGCATCACCACGTTCGCGATCATCCGACTCGCCCGCAGTCCTCGCGAGATCGGCCGATCGTCGCGGTTCTACGGCTCGCACAACGGCGGGGCGTGGCTGGTGCTGTTCATGATCTTCAACGTCATCTGGACCTACGTGCTGGTCCGGGGGTCCGCCGTGAACAACGGCACGCTGCCTTACGGCAAGGGCGCGTTTCTCTCACAGCTGTTCGGCGCGATTCTGCGCCCGCTCGGACAGCCAGCCAACGAGATCATCGAAACGGTGGCTCTGCTGTTGCACATCGCCGTCATGCTGGCCTTCCTGATCATCGTGCTGCACTCCAAGCACCTGCATATCTTCCTGGCGCCGATCAACGTCACGTTCAAGCGGCTGCCCGACGGGCTGGGCGAACTGCTGCCGGTTGAGGCCGACGGCAAGCCGATCGACTTCGAAAACCCGCCCGACGATGCCGCATTCGGCCGCGGCAAGATCGAGGACTTCACCTGGAAGGGCATGCTCGACTTCGCGACCTGTACCGAATGTGGGCGCTGCCAGTCGCAATGCCCGGCCTGGAACACCGGCAAGCCGCTGTCGCCCAAGCTCGTCATCATGGACCTGCGCGACCACTGGATGGCGAAGGCGCCCTACCTACTCGGTGAGAAGAAGGCCGAACCGCTCGAGGGCCTCGACCTCGAGACCACTCATGAAGAGGGCCACCACGTTCCGGAGTCGGGATTCGGCCGGGTCCCGGGGCACGGGCCCGAGCAGGTCGCCCGTCCGCTGGTCGGCACCGCCGAGCAGGGCGGTGTGATCGACCCCGACGTGCTGTGGTCCTGTGTGAACTGCGGCGCCTGCGTGGAGCAGTGCCCAGTGGACATCGAGCACATCGACCACATCGTTGACATGCGCCGCTACCAGGTCATGATGGAGTCCGAGTTCCCCTCCGAACTGTCGGTGCTCTTCAAAAACCTTGAAACCAAAGGCAATCCGTGGGGCCAGAACGCGTCTGACCGCACCAACTGGATCGACGAAGTCGAGTTCGACGTCCCGGTGTACGGCGAGGACGTGGACAGCTTCGACGGTTACGAATACCTGTTCTGGGTAGGCTGCGCCGGCGCCTACGACGACAAAGCCAAGAAGACCACCAAGGCCGTCGCGGAATTGTTGGCGATCGCCGGGGTGAAGTATCTGGTGCTCGGCACCGGCGAAACCTGCAATGGCGACTCCGCGCGCCGCTCGGGTAAC
>DATJOR010000204.1:0-2718 GCA_035506875.1 Mycobacterium sp. | reverse complement strand
GTCCATCCCGACCGCGATGCCAATGTCATAGTCACCCAACCGGATACCGTCAGCGCATGCCTTGGTGGCGCTGGCCGCGGTCGCGCAGGCGTTGAACACATCGGTGAACGGAATGCCGGTGAGGCCCACCATGCCGACAATCGCATCCGGGTTGGCCACCGTCCAGCTGCCGCCAACCGCGAACTGGATGTGCTTCCACTCGACACCGGCATCGGCGAGCGCGAGGTGGATGGCGTCGGCGGCCATCTCCATCGCAGACTTGCCCTCGAAGCGCCCGAACGGATGCAGACCCGCGCCGATAATCGCAACGTCGTTCACGCTATGGCTCCCTGTTGCTTGAGTTCCTCGATGCGATCCCAGTCCATGCCGATCTCCATCAGAACCAGCTCGGTGTGCTCCGACGCCTGCGGAGCCCGGGTTGTCACCAGCGGTTCGTGGTTGAACTGGATTGGGCCGCGCACGACTTTGAACGGCGCACCGCCGCTGGCGAGCTCGACCTCGACGATCATGTCGTTGGCGATGGCCTGCTCGTCGCCGGCGAGGTCGATGAGGCTCTGGAACGGCGCCCACTGGCCTTTCATGGTCTTCAGGTGCTGCCGCCAGTAATCAAACGGCTTGGCGGCGAAGGCTTTTGCGATCAGCTCGGCGGCCGCGTCCGCGTTCTGGATCAGCGGGAGCACGTCGGAGAAGCGGGGGTCGTCGGCGGCCTCGGGGATGCCGAGATGCTCGAAGGTGTCCCGGATCAGTCCGGTCGGGCTGATGATGCACAGGTTGATCGTGCCGCCGTTGGACGTTAGGTAGTTGCCCATGAAGGGGTTTACGGACACCGCGGTCGCGGAGCCGGGCATGGGTGTGCGCATGACCTCACCTGTCTCCATACCCTGCGTCATGCTCGCCCCCGCCGCCCACCAGGCCGTGCTCAGCAGCGACACATCGAGCTCGAGGGCTTCGCCGGTGCGCTCGCGATGCAGCAACGCGGCCGAGATGCCGCCGGCGATGAACATGCCGCCGATGGAATCGCCGAATGCGGGAATACCTTGTCCCAGTGCGCCGCCCAGTTCCTCAGGCGTTAGCGCGTACCCGATGCCGCTGCGGGTCCAGAACGCCGTCCCGTCGTAACCGCCGACCTCGCGTTCGGCTCCCTTGTCACCGTAGGCCGAACCGCGGGCGTAGATGATGTTTGGGTTTGCCGCGCGGATGTGTTCGACGTCGAAATTGTGCTTCTGGCGTTGCGCAGGCATGTAGTTCGTCAGGAACACGTCGGAGGTCTTGGCCAGTTCGTAGATCACTTCCTGGCCGCCAGGCGTGGAGATGTCGATCCCGACACTGCGCTTGCCCCGGTTCGGGTGCTCCATCAGCGGATGCCGGTCCGGGTTGACCTGGATTCCGCCCATGTTGACAAAGCCGCGCTGAGTGTCGCCCCGCACCGGGTGCTCGACTTTGAGGACGTCCGCACCCCAGTCGGCCAGAATAGCGCCGGCGGCCGGGACGAACGTGAACTGTGCGACCTCCAGGACTCGAAAGCCCTCCATCACCTTGACCATTTTCGGACCCTACTTGGCGTCGAACGCCACTGGAAGCGCGTTCGGCGATCGGAACGGCTGCCCGTAGATATGCGGGTCTTCGTCGGTGACGAGCTTGATGTTGGTCACCCGGCTCAGCAGGCATTCCAGCGCGACCCGCGTCTCCATACGCGCGAGGTGAAGACCCAAGCAGGTGTGTTCACCGGCCGCGAAGGAAATGTGCGGCACGTGCGTGCGGAAGATGTCGAATTCTTGCGAGCGTTCCCACCGCTGCTCGTCGCGATTAGCCGAGCCGATGCACAGGTCGACCGCCGACCGCGCGGGAATCTTGACGCCTTCGAGCTCGGTGTCTTCGGTCGCGAACCGCTGCACCGTGGTCAGCGGCGTCTCGAAGCGCAGCCCCTCTTCGATCGCGGGGGCGATCAACTGGTGATCGGCTTGCACCGCGTCGAATTGGTTCGGGTGGGTGAGCAACAAGAACAGCAGGTTGCCCGACGAGCGGTAGGTCGTTTCCAGGCCGGCGGGCAGCAGCAGCCGCAGGAACGAGTAAATGGCTTCGTCGCTGAGCTTTTCGCCGTCGATCTCCGCGGTGACCAGATCGCCGATGATGTCTTCGGTCGGCTTGGCCTTGCGCTGCTCGATCTGGTCGAGGAAGTAATCCTTCAGTGCCGCAGAGGCTTCGAAGGCGCGCTCGTACTTGATGGTGTAGTTGATCAACTGCACCGCGCGCCGGCGAAATTCGGGCAGGTCCTCGGCCGGCAAGCCCAAGAGTTCGGCGATGACCCGGGTGGGGAACTCGAACGTGAAATTCCGGACCAGATCGGCTTGGCCGGCGTCGACGAATTCGTCGATCAACGTGTTGCAGATCGGCCGCACAATTGCCGGTTCCCACCGTGCGAGCGCCTTGGACTTGAACGCGGCTGACACCAGGTTGCGGTGTTCGCGGTGTTTCTTGCCCTCCATCGCCAAGATGCTGGGGCCGATGAACAGGCCGATCGTGTTGTCGTAGTACGCGGAGCCGAACACCTGGCCATCGCGAAATGCCTTGTTCACGGCGTCGAACGACATGGCGGCGAAGGAATTCTTGGGACGCAGCGATTCGGGGGTTTTCGAGTAATCGACGACCGTGCCATGGAACACGCCTGCTTCGTTGCGCTTCTGCGCGAAGTACGGGTAGGGGTCACGGATGAAGTCG
>DATJOR010000203.1:0-10667 GCA_035506875.1 Mycobacterium sp. | reverse complement strand
GTCGGCCTCGGCCGGCACGATCTCCCACGTCGAGGCGACATCGTTAGGCACCGCGTCGACGGCGATG
Organism: Mycobacterium sp.; assembly: GCA_035506875.1. Taxonomy (GTDB): domain Bacteria; phylum Actinomycetota; class Actinomycetes; order Mycobacteriales; family Mycobacteriaceae; genus Mycobacterium. The sequence continues at coordinate 10,600 of DATJOR010000203.1, read as the reverse complement.
ACCCGTGGCCGCTCCTTGGCCGGGCGGCTGCGGAAGAACTTGCGCACCCCTTCGGCGGAGTCGCTGGTGGTCAGGATCGCCGACGGGGCGCAGTCATCGAGCACAGCGTGCAGGCGGCCGACGTGACCGGGCTCGGACGGGTCGAAAAGCGGCACCGCGATCCGGCCGGCGTACAAGATGCCGAAGAAGGCAACGAGGTAGTCCAGGTTCTGCGGGCACAGGATGGCGACGCGATCACCGGGCTGGGTGACCTGCTGCAGACGGGCTCCGACGGCCCGGTTGCGGTTGCCGAACTCGGCCCAGGAGATTTCGCGGGCGATACCGTCGCGCTCGGTGGAGTAGTCCAGGAAACGGTACGCCACCTTGTCGCCGCGCACCTTCGTCCACTTCTCGACGTGACGAACCAGGTCGGTGTTCTCCGGGAACCTGATCTTGCCGTTCACGATGAACGGGTTGTGGTATGTCACGCCGCTCTCCTGTCACACAGTTCTGGGTCGGGTCGCGTCCGTATGGGCTGCACCGACGGTTACATCCGGCCTATAGGTCGATGTCGGCCAGCGGAACGTCACGCAATCCGCAACGCATCGACGCGCTAGGCCGACCACGGCTGTTCTTAAATTCCTCTTAATGTTAGTGGTCGGTGCGCCGCGCACCAAATCCGAAGGTACCGCTTGACGCAATCGTGATCGACGCAGCCGGGCCGTGTCGTAGTGCCCGTTACCCGTGTTTCGGGTGTGGCGCGTTCTCGATGGTGGTGTGTACCCAATTCAGCGTCCACACGGTGGCCGGCTGCCCGTCCAAACTCCAGAACTGGGTGGTGGCGTAGAGCGCGTGCACCGGCTGGCCCGCGCCGCCGGCCAGCACATCCAGCGTCTTGGGCAGGTTGGCCAGGCTGAACGCGTCCTGCGGCGCGGCGCAGATCAGGTCGCCGGCCCCGCAGATCTCATTGGTCTTGCTGTTGAGCGTGCCGAAGCCGCCCGGCCGCGGCCCGGTCATGGTCAAACCAAGCCCGGACAGCACCGGCACCTCGTACAAAGTGATCTCGGCGCCCTCGCCCGGCGGATTGGGCCCGATTTCCTGGCCCACGCCCTGCTGCCGACGCCCGTCGGCGATCAACGTCACGCCGAGCACCAAGTCGTCGTCGACCGGTCCGCGGCCGTTGCCGACATCGCTGGCGATGTCGCCGGCGATCACCGCGCCCTGGGAGAAGCCGACCAGCACATAGCTGGTCAACGGGCACTTGACGTTCATGTCGGTCATCGCCTTGACCGCGGCGCGGGTGCCCTCGGCTCGGCTGTCGTTGTAGGACATCTGGGTGTCGCCACTCAGCGGATTGTGGAACTGCGCGGTGTAGGGCACGGTGTACGTCTCGACCCGGCTGGAGTTGAACTGCTCGCTGATCGGCCGAGTGACGTTGAGTAGCAACGCCTTCGGGAACTGGACCGGGTTGAGTGGATTGTCCTGCAGCGACGATTCCCAGGTGCCGGGAATTGCGATGAGCTGCACGTCGGGGCAGCTGGCGTCCTGGAAGGCCGGCCGCGGCTTGTGCGGGAACGCCGAGCTGCTGGTCGGCGGCACGATGCTGGGCGGCACCGCGCTGGGTACGTTTTTCGGTTGTCGCAGGATAGTCACCACAGCGAAGATGATCAGCCCGACCACCAGCGCCGTTGCGGCAGCGGCGATCAGCGCCAGGGTGCGGTGGCGCTTCCGCCGGGAATTACGCCGGGTGTTTCCAGCCATGGTCTCCTGCTAGCAGAGTCGGTCCGGGGCGCACAGTCGGCAGAGCCGACTAATGGGCGGCCGTGGCGTCTGCCGCATCCCCACTACGGTACCGGGTCGGGGACTTAGCGAATCGCGCCGACGATGTCGCCGGACATCGCGCCGAGCTGGGCGCTCCATGAGCCCCAGTCGTTGCTGCCACCGGCGGGGAAGTCGAAGTGGCCGTTGTGGCCACCGACGTTGCGGTACTGCTGATAGAAGAACCGGGAGTTACCCATCGCCTCGCCGGCCTGGCCGATCATGGCGGCGGCGTCACCGCCCATGTTCGTCGGGCTCCACACCCAGACCCTGGAGTTGTTCTGCGCGAGCAATCCGGCGTGCACCCATGGGTCGTGCCACTTCCACCGACCCAGCTGCGGGGCGCCCCACATGCCGTTGGCGTCGACCCCACCGAACTGCTGCATGCCGGCGATGATCGCGCCGTTCGTGGTGGTGTTCGACGGGTACAGGAAGCCTGACAGCGACCCGGCGAAGCCGAAGCGGTCAGGGTGGAAGCAGGCCAGGGCCATCGCGGCGTATCCGCCCTGGGATGCCCCGACGACCCCATGGCCCCCCGGCGCCAGACCCTTGTTGGCCGCCAGCCAGTCCGGCAACTCCTGCGACAGGAACGTCTCCCACTGCTTGCTGCCGTCCTGCTCCCAGTTGGTGTACATGCTGAAGGCGCCACCGGCGGGTGCGGCCACCGAGATGCCCTTTCCGGCCAGCGTGTTCATCGCGTTACCCGCGGTCACCCAGTTGCTGACGTCCGGCGCCGCGTTGAACGCGTCCAGCAGATAGACCGCGTGCGGTCCGCCGGCCAGGAAGGCCACCGGGATGTCCCGGCCCATCGCCCCCGACGGCACCATCAGCGTCTCGTAACCGGCGGCACGGGCCTTGGTCGTGGCGAGGCTGATAGAGCCTCCGATCCCGATCGTCAGCACGGCGGCGCACAGTAGCCGCAGCAGCATCGACAGCCCTCTCATACCGACCTCACTTGTCGCTGGACCACATCCCGGAGACCCGCAGATGGCCCCCGTTCCCGCAAGGTAGCTAACCACAGTGTGCGAAACCGGACGCCGGAAATGACTAACGGCGACGACCCCGCAAGGTCGTCGCCGTTAGTCGTGCTGTTCTTAACTCAGGTGTGCTGACCGGTCGCAGTGGCCGCCGGAGCACTCGGAGCACCCGGAGCGCCCGGAGCCGCGCCCGGGCCGGGGCCGGCGCCCGGAGTCGCACCCAGCGTGCGCTGCAGGTCGGGCAACATGGCGTGCAGCTGAGCACCCCAGTACGGCCAGTCGTGCGTGCCGTTGGCGTCGAAGTTGAACACCGCGTTGTTGCCGCCGGCCGCCTTGTAGGCGTCCTCCCACTTGATGTTGCTGGTCCGCACGAATCCCTCGAGGAACTTGGCCGGCAGGTTGTCGCCACCCAAGTCGGACGGCTTGCCGTTACCGCAATACATCCACACCCGGGTGTTGTTGGCGACGGTCTTGCTGACGTTGAGCAGCGGGTCGTTGCGCTGCCAGGCCGGGTCCTCCTTGGGGCCCCACATGTCGGCGGGCTTGTAGCCGCCGGCATCACCCATGGCCAGACCGATCAGCGACGGTCCCATGCCCTGCGACGGGTCCATCAGACCGGAGAACGCGCCGACCTCGATGAACTGCGCAGGGTGGTAGTTCGCCAGGTTCAGCGCCGAAGCGCCGGCCATCGACAGACCGACGGCCGCGCCGCCGTTCTGCTTGACGCCCTTGCCGGCCAAGAAGGCGGGCAGCTCGCTGGTGAGGAAAGTCTCCCACTTGTAGGTCTGGCAGCCCGCCTTGCCGCATGCCGGCTTGTACCAGTCGGTGTACCAGCTGGACTGTCCGCCCACCGGCATCACCAGCGACAGACCGGACTGCAAGTACCACTCGAAGGCGGGGGTGTTGATGTCCCAGCCGTTGAAGTCGTCCTGCGCCCGAAGGCCGTCGAGCAGGTACACGGCCGGCGAGTTGGCGCCACCGCTCTGGAACTGGACCTTGATGTCGCGCCCCATCGCCGCCGACGGCACCTGCAGATACTCGACCGGCAGACCCGGACGGGAGAACGCTCCCGCGGTCGCGGTCTCGCCCACGACGCCGATCAGTCCCGGCAGCAGAGCCGCCGCGGCGACCCCTATCGCGAGCCGGCGCGGCGTCCTTTTTGCCGCGCCCCGAAACCTGTCAACAAGACTCATTCTTGCTTCCTCATCTTTGTCGGGCCCATATTCCTGGGTCGGACTGCATCGCACGCCTACTGCGCCAGCCAGATTGCTTCGCTGCGCTGCTGTGCCCGTGTAGTCAACCACACCATCGGGGATGTCTTCTCATCGGCGTGTGTCCAATAGCGGGACCTACACCGCGGACACGCCCGCTCGGCTCGGCATCGCATCACCACATTGTGAATGTGCCGAGGAGCGGTGGCACGCCGGTAAGAGTACATAGGCCGGGTTGCTGGGCGCCGGGCGGGGTGGCGGCGCAGCGCGCGCTCGATCCCGGCCGAATCGCTGACGAAAATTTTGCGTCACAGCACCGGCAGCTAGGGCCCGGTGGCGGGTAGGCCCGTGTACGGGGCGCCGCCGGACTCCGGCACGTCCAGGCCGCATCGAATGAGCTCGTAGCGCGGAACGCGGTCGATTCGATACTTGGTGAATTCATAGGAGTGCAGGAAGTTCGACACGAACCGGTGAAAACCCATCGGCCCACGTACCGAGTTCAGCACCTGCTGGGTCGCCGGACACTGCAGTGCTGCGGCGGCCTGTTGGACGAATTTCTGGTCGAGGTAGGCCGGGACACCGGGATACCACTTCACCCAGGGTCCGTCCGCGATCACCCAGTCCGGGAAGAGGTTTTTGTCGTGGCCGATGCGGCCGTGCTGCAGCCGGGCGGTGTGCGCCGCGAGGGGGTTGGCCAGCCCGATCTGGTCGATGACCCGGACATCCAGCCCGACATTCATTCCCACCATGCCGAGGTTGGTGAAAAAAACTGTGTGAGGCCCCTTTTGAGGTGCGGGCGGGGGCGCTGGCGGTTGCGGCTGGATTGGCGGGACGAGATCCCACTGATCGTAATTGCCGGACGGCAGCAACAAGGCCCCTTGCGGAGTGTTGTTGAGCGCCACCAGGACTGCGCGCATCCGCGGGTAATCCAGGTAGTCGGCGGCCGTCAGCGGATGGGCGTGGCCCGTCGCCTGCGCGTAGAAACGGCGTTCGTCGACGATGCCCGAGTAGGTGACCCGGGTGGCGTCGTCGCCCATTCCGGGCGAGTTGGCCGCCCACAGCGACCAGCCGGCGACCGCCATCCACAGCGCGCTGACCGCGCCGGCCAGCCAGTAACCGGCCTCCCGGGACAGTCGGGTTCCCTCGGGAAACACCACGGGCACCACCGCGACCGGTGCGAGCAAACACATCATCGGGGCCAGCAGAACGCGGCCGTGCATGAAATCCCCGCCCTGCCGTATCCAGTACAGCGCCTGCAGTAGACCGCTGACGAGGATGAAAATCACTACGGCCGTTGGGCTCTGCACCGACCGGGCCAGCGGTCCGTGTCTAGTCGGGGGCGTATGACGAGTCCACCAGGGCCGGCTGCCGCCGCCCAGTAGCACCAGGGCCAGCGCCGCCAGCAGCACCGCAGGCGCCCACAGCGCGTAGGGGCGGTTGAAGTTGGACAGGTAGATCACGCCCTGCGACCACTTGTCGCCGGCAGCGTCCTTGGCCAACGCGGTGCCCGGGAACAGCAGTCCGTAGTAGCCCATCCGGAAGATTTGGTAGCCCACCGGAAGCAGGCCGCCGGCCACCACGATCAGCGCCCGGCGGCGTTTGCCCTTGGTGGCGATCAGCATCATGATCAGCGCCAGGCCGCCGATCAGCGCCAGCTCGGGGCGCACCAACACACTGCACCCGGCGACGAAGGCGAGCGTGCCGATGAACACGCGTCCCGACGGGCGCACCCGCATCGCCTGCGACCAGCAGACCATCATCCACCAGAGCAGCCCGAGGTAGGCCATCACCAGCCCGCTTTCCAGGCCGGAGGTGGCGAAGTCGCGGGCCGGCGGAACCGCGATGTAGACCAACGCCCCGGCTGGCAGCATGACCGCCCGTCGTCCCTGTAAGCCAGGCGCGAACAGCCGGCCGGTGCCCAACATCAGCATCGCCAGCCCCACCACACTGAGCAGCAGGGCCAACGCCAGCGCGACATACTCCAGGCGCATGGGCCAGGTCAGCCAGCCGCCCAGATACACCAGATAGGTCCACACCACCGAGGTGTTGGCTTCCACCCGCTCGCCCGCGTTGAACACCGGGCCGTTGCCCGCCAACAGATTTCGCACGGTGCGCAAGACGATCAGCCCGTCGTCGGCGATCCAGCGCCGCTGCCAGGCACCCCACCCGAACAATACGGCGACGACGGCCACACTCGCCCAGAGGCTGACCCGCACCGTGGCGTCGTACGGGAACGACGGCCGGCCCACCGTTATGGCTACCGGGCGCCGCGGCGGGGCCGGGTTCTGGCCGGCCACGTCAGCCGAGGAAAACCGCAGCACCTATGGTCCCGATCCAGGCCAAGAACAGCAGCTGCAGCACCCGGTCGCTCAGCGCGATGTCTTCGGGCTCGCCGGCCACACCCCCGTCGACGTCCACCGCATACCGCAGGATCGCGATCGTGAACGGGACCATCGACACCACCAGCAAGCCGACCTGGCCGTGTTCCCGGTCGAATGCCCACAGGCCGTAACAGACCACCATCGCGGTGGCCGACAACGTCCAGACGAACCGCAGGTAGGTGCTGGTGTAGTTCTCCAGCGCCTTGCGGATCTTGGCGCCGGTGCGTTCGGCCAGTTGCAGCTCCGCATAGCGCTTGCCGGCCGCTAGGAACAACGACCCGAACGCCAACACGAGTAAGAACCACTGCGATAGATGGATGCTGGCGGCGGCGGCGCCGGCGATGCCCCGGATCAAAAACCCGGACGACACGATGCTGATGTCGATCACCGCTTGGTGCTTGAGACCGAAGCAGTAGCCGAGCTGTATCACGATGTAGACGGCCATCACCAAAGCCAGGTTTGGGGTGAGCCACCAGGACAGCGCCAACGACGCCACCCCGAGCACCACGGCCAGCGTGTAGGCCAGCCACTCGGGCACCACCCCGGCGGCGATCGGCCGAGACCGCTTGGTGGGATGTTCGCGGTCGGCCTCGACGTCGCGAACGTCGTTGATGAGGTAGACCGACGATGCCGCCAGGCAGAACACCACGAAGGCGATCGCGACCTGGCCGGGCACCCTGGCCCAGTCGTAGTGCACGTCGGTGCCCCACGCGGCCAGGGGCGCCATGGCCACCAGGATGTTCTTCACCCACTGGCGTGGCCGCATCGCCTTGACCACGCCGACGATCAGGTTCGGCCGGTCCACTTCGGGTTCGGTCACCGGCGCTTTGTCTTCGATGTCTTCACTCATAGCGCCGCTCCACGGAACCTCTTCCGATCGCACTGCTCTGTTTATCGTCGTCGGCGCGACTCATTTGCTCGCTCCATGGTCGACCCGGGCGATGACGGCCGCGACGGCTGCGCCCACCGCCACGCCGGTGGCCACATCGCTGGGATAGTGCACGCCGAGCAGCACTCGGGACAGCGCCATCGGCGGCACCAGCATGACAGGCAGCGGCAAGCCCGTGGCCCGGGCCAGCAGGATGGACGCCGCAGTGGTCGAGGTGGCGTGCGCCGACGGGAAGCTCAGGCTGCTCGGTGTGCCGACGTTCACCGTGACCGCCGGATGATGCGGCCGCGGCCGGCGCACCACGCGCTTGATCAGCACCGCGGCCGCGTGCGCGCAGAATGCTCCGGCGCCGGCCACCAGCCAGGACCGCCGCCGTGCCGGCTGCAGCATCGCACCGATCGCCGACACCGCGAGCCAGCCGAGACTGTGCTCACCGAAATAGGACAGCGCCCGCGCCGTCGCCAACGCCCCGGGGTGGTCGGCGAACGCGGATTGAACGGCTACCAGTGCGGCCACTTCGCCGCGAGGCGGCGCCGATTCAGCCGCGATGTCGGCCATTGCCAGACAGATTCTTTGGGGCCGAGTCGGCTTCGGGCGAGCCGTGGGCCGGCAGCAGCACCGTCTCCCATTTCTCCTTGCTGGACAGCACCGGCAGCGCCGCACGGTAGACACGCCGCATTTCGTTGAAGCGGCGCAGCAGTTGCCGTTGCCGCCGCAGCGACTGCCACAGCAGCGCGAACATCTTGGCCCGGTCGCGCTGCCGGTAAACAGCGCCACGGCCGTCGGCCGTCGTGACGGTGGCGCCGTCCAGCATGGATAGCCGGAACCACCGGGCGTCTTGGGTGGGAACGTTGAGCTGGGGACGCCGATGATGTGTCGGGTCTGCCCGCTTGAGCTGATGGAGCGTGCCGCGGGCCAGCCGGTAGGAGATTGTCAGCGGGTTCACCGGCGGTTTCATCTCGTAGTTGCGCTGTGATGGCGCCGGCAACTCGTCGGACGACGGCAACACCACCGCATCCGGGAACTCCTTGCGCATGCGGTGCACCTCGGGCAGCGCGGATTCCAGTATCGAGAAGATGTGCTCGGGGCCGGCCAGGAAGTCGTCGATCGCCCTGTTCTGGATTGCGACCGTCGAATACTCGAGGCAGGAAAGGTGTTTCAGGGTCGCCTTGAGGTGGCTGCGGACCAGTCCGGACACTTGTGTTTTTGGGCCGTCCCAGTGCATGGCCGCGACCACCAGCCGGTTGCGCAGGTGGAAGTAGGCCTGCCAGTCGATCGCGTCGTCCTTGTCGCTCCATGCCATGTGCCAGATCGCCGCGCCGGGCAACGTGGCGGTGGGATAACCGTGCTCGGCGGCGCGCAACCCGTAATCGGCGTCGTCCCATTTGATGAACAGCGGTAACGGCTGGCCGAGCTCCTCGGCGACATGGCGCGGGATCATGCACGTCCACCAGCCGTTGTAGTCGACGTCGATGCGCCGGTGCAGCAGCTGGCTGCGAGGGTTGTTGTCGCTCAACGGGTATTCGGCGAAGTCGTGGTCGTATTCGGTGAATGGCGCCGCGGTCCACATGAAGTTCTCCCGGTCGACCATCTCGCCCATGATGTGCAGGTGCGACGGCTCCTGCAGGTTGAGCATCTGGCCGCCCACCAGCATCGGTGTCTTGGCGAAGCGGTGCATCGCGAGAATACGCAGAATGGTGTCGGGTTCCAGCTGGATGTCGTCATCCATGAACAGGATCTGCTGGCAGTCAGTGTTTTTCAGCGCCTCGTACATCACCCGGCTGTATCCGCCGGAGCCGCCGAGGTTGGGCTGGTTGTGAATCGAGAGTCGATCGCCAAGCGGCGCGGCTGCGGTTGCGAAATCGGGGTGATCGCGCACTTTCGACGTGCCCTGGTCGGGCACAATGACTGCGCCGATTACCTTGTCCACCAATGGGTCTGAGGTGAGGTCGCGCAGCGCTTTGACACAGTCGTTCGGCCGGTTGAAGGTCGGGATGCCAACCGCGACGTTTGCGACGCCCGGTGCCGGCTGGTCGGAGTACCACCCGGCGCTGCCCAGCGTGACCTTGCTGTCGGTGGTGATGTCGAACCAGATCCATCCGCCGTCTTCGAATGGCGCCAGTGGTACCTGCAACTCGACTGTTACCGGTTGCTCACCGTCGCTGGCGAATTCACGCCCTTCGACGAAGATCCGAGCGCCGGTCGCCTTGGTCCGATAGACATCCAGGCGACCGGATCCGGTCAGCTCGGCGCGCAGCACCACCGACGTGCACGTCGTCCACCGCCGCCAGTAACTGGCCGGGAACGCGTTGAAGTAGGTGGCAAACGACACCTCGGACTCGGCACCGATCTGCAGTGACGTGCGGTTGATCGCGTGCGCGCGACGGGAGTTGGTCGTCGACTCCTCGAGGTACAGCTTGCGTACATCGAGTGGCTCGCCGGGGCGTGGCAAGATGACGCGTGCCAGCAGGCTCACGGCTTTCCCGGACTCCGTGGTCGGGGCACCCGCGCTGGCGGTAGCCCTTGCTGCGTCGTCGCCGGTGGTCTTTGTCATCCCCCGATGCTTCCTCTGCTGTTCTCGTCCAAGGGTGCGCCGTCACGCAGGTGCGGCGCGAGGATGTTGTCGTACATGTTCAGCGCACTGGCGATGGCCATGTGCATGTCGAGATACTGGTAGGTGCCAAGGCGGCCGCCGAAAAGCACCCTCGCCGAGGCAGTTTCATCTTTCGCGCGGGCCCGGTAGGCGGCCAGCACGGCGCGGTCGGCCTCGGTGTTGATCGGGTAGTAGGGCTCGTCGTCGTGGTCGGCGAAGCGGGAGTACTCCCGCATGATCACCGTCTTGTCGGTCGGGTAGTCCCGCTCGGGATGAAAGTGGCGGAACTCGTGGATGCGGGTGAACGGCACGTCGGGGTCGTTGTAATTCATCACCGGTGTGCCCTGGAAATCTCCGATCGGCAGCACCTCGACCTCGAAATCCAGAGTGCGCCAGCCTAAGTGGCCATCCACGTAGTTGAAGTAGCGATCCAGTGGGCCGGTGTAGATCACCGGAGCATCCGGACTGGCGGCGCGCAGCTCGTCGCGCACATCGAACCAGTCGGTGTCCAGCCTGACCTCGATGCGGTCGTCGGCGGCCATGTTCTGCAGCCAGGCCGTGTAGCCGTCGACCGGCAGCCCCTCGTAGGTGTCGTTGAAGTAACGGTTGTCGAAGGTGTAACGCACCGGCAGCCGGGTGATGTTGGCCGCGGGCAACTCCTTGGGGTCGGTCTGCCACTGTTTGGCGGTGTAGCCCTTGACGAACGCCTCGTAGAGCGGACGGCCGATCAGCGAGATGGCCTTCTCTTCGAG
>DATJOR010000202.1:0-7487 GCA_035506875.1 Mycobacterium sp. | reverse complement strand
GGTCTGGCCGCAGTAGGCCAACCAGTTGGCCAGCATTCGATGGCCGCCTTCGGTGAGGATCGATTCCGGATGGAATTGAACGCCGTGGATCGGCAGATCGGTGTGCCGCACACCCATGATCACCCCGCTGCGGGTGCGCGCAGTGACCTCCAGCTCGGCGGGCAGGGTTTCCGGCAAGATGGTCAGCGAGTGGTACCGGGTCGCTGTGAAAGGATCTGGAAGTCCTTGCAGCACACCGACGTTCGTGTGAAAAACGCTGCTGGTTTTGCCGTGCAGCAACTCGGGCGCCCGATCCACGGTGGCTCCGAAGGCTACGCCGATGGCCTGGTGACCGAGGCACACCCCCAGTAACGGGGTACGGGCCGCGGCGCATGCGCGCACCAGGTCGATCGACGCGCCCGCCCGTTCCGGGGTGCCCGGCCCCGGGCTGAGCAGGACCCCATCGACCTCAGCGACGACTGCGGCGGTGTCGGAAAGCCGGGCGTCGTCGTTGCGCCACACCTGTGCCTCGACCCCGAGCTGCCCGAGGTACTGCACCAGGTTGAAGACGAAACTGTCGTAGTTGTCGACGACCAAAATCCGCATCATGCCAGGTTACCGTCCGGCCGGACCGCGGGCCGGTTCAGTAGCTGATCGGGCCGGCCGGCTGGGCGGAGTGCATCCGCACCGGATCGGTGTACCCGGCGACCCGCACATCGGCGCTGGCCTGTTCGGTGTAGCCGAGGCCGAACCGCACCACATATTGCTTGTAGAGGACCACCAGGGGAGCGGCCGCCAATGCGGCCTGCATGGCCGCGGCGTCGCCGATCGCGGTGATCGTGTACGGCGGACTGTAGGTCCGCCCGTTCAGCAGCAACGTATTGCCGACGCAGCGCGGGGCCGACGTGGCGATGATGCGCTGATCCTGCATCTGGATCGCCTCGGCCCCCGCGCTCCACAACGCGTCCAGTACGGCCTGGATGTCCTGCTGGTGTACGACGAGGTCGTCGGGAGAAGCATCGCGCGGGAAGCGGCCGTTGGCGTCGCGCTGCGCGTCGTTCAGGGTCACGATCAGGCCCGGCCCGTGCACGGGGTCCAAGCCGGCGTCGCCGGCCAGTTCGTCCGAGCGTCGCAGCATCGCCGCCAGCGCCGTGTTCGATGACCGGCCATGCGTCGCGTCGATGGTGCCGGCCAATCGGTCTCGTTCGGCATTCAACCGGTCAACCTCGGACTGCTCTACGCGGACCAGGTCCACCAGCCGCGGCGCGTCACTGCGGCGGATCTCACCGCCGCGGGAGACGCCATGGGTCGCGCCAAGCAGCAACCCGGCAAGCAGGCAGACCAGCGGAACGCCCACCCGCCAGGGCGAGGGGCCCGAGTCCGCCCGCCGCGGCGGGGGCCGCAGCGCGGCGGACAGCCGGGCGGTCCATTTGGCCATCGGCTCTCCGTTCGCCGCTGGTACGTGCGTTAGGCTCGTCGTTGCACGTACCCTTTAACGCTCAACCGTTCGACGCTCAAGCCTGCAACGCTCCACCGTTCAACGCTTAACCTTCAATACCGTAGCCCGAGGTCCCGCGAGGTAGAGATGCCCAAGTCCAAGGTCCGCAAGAAAACCGACTTCACAGTCAGCGCCGTAAGCCGTACGCCGGTCAAGGTCAAGGCCGGCCCGTCCAGCGTGTGGTTCGTGGTGTTGTTCTGCGGCCTGATGCTGATCGGCCTGGTCTGGCTGATGGTGTTCCAGCTTGCCGCCACCGGCCCGGACGCGCCCTCGCTGCTGACTTGGATGGCCAACCTGGGTCCGTGGAACTACGCCATCGCGTTTGCTTTCATGATCACCGGTTTGTTGCTCACAATGCGGTGGCGGTAACCATTGACGCGGACGTAATGAATTCATTTTCGGTCTGCGCGGTTACTGGGTTGGCAACCTCGGAGCGGCTAGATCACACGCGTGTGATTCATCCCCATTGTGCATAGCGCTTGTGGATAACCTCATCGGCAGTGGTAGGCCCGCTTAGGAACCCCGTGCAGCAAACACAGTGGTCGCCGTCACCGGCTGGAGTTGCAGCTTGCGGCATCGTCGGCGTTGTGATGGCTATCGCCTGTGTGACTGTCGTCACAGACCCTCCGGGGCGGGTATTGCTCGGTATTTCCGCGGTCGGTCTGATCATGTTTGCAAGCGGGACGTGGCGCGCACGTCCCAAGCTGGCAATCACGCCCGACGGCCTGCAAGTACGCGGGTGGTGGCGGACGCAGCTATTGCAGCGCCCCGATGTCAAGATCATTCGGATCACCGAATTCCGTCGTATCGGCCGCAAAATGCGGCTGCTCGAGATCGACGCGGTGGACGGCCGGCTGCTGATCTTCTCCCGTTGGGACCTCGGCACTGACCCGCTGAACGTGCTCGACGCGTTGACTGCCGAGGGTTACGCCGGGTCCTGAGCCGCCGCGCGTGCGAGCTGGCTCAGGAGATCGTGATCGACTCGATGACGACGGGTTCGGTCGGTCGGTCACCGTGATCGGTGGCGGTGGTGGCGATGGCATCGACGACTCCTTGCGAGTCCGCGTCGACCACCTCGCCGAAGATGGTGTGCCGCCGGTTCAGATGCGGCGTCTGGCCGACCGTGATGAAGAACTGCGACCCGTTGGTTCCCGGGCCCGCGTTCGCCATCGCCAGCAGGTACGGCTTGTCGAACTGCAGCTCGGGATGAAACTCGTCGGCGAACTTGTAGCCCGGACCGCCGCGGCCCGTCCCGGTCGGGTCGCCACCCTGGATCATGAAGCCGCTGATCACCCGGTGAAAGACGGCGCCGTCGTAGAACGGGCCGGAGCTACCACCGGAGGCGTTCTCGGTCGAGTATTCCTTGGTGCCTTGGGCCAGGCCGACGAAGTTGGCGACGGTCTTGGGAGCGTGGTTTCCGAACAGCGCGATCTTGATGTCGCCGCGGTTGGTGTGCAGTGTGGCAGTGGCAGTCTGAATCGGGCTGGTAGTCACGGCATCACAGTCTGCCATCACCGGTTCTCCCGCCGGGCATCCGGTGCCCTTACCCGCAGACGCTCACCGGGCCATCGGTAGTTACAGTCGGGAAGTATCGGAGCACGGTCTTGCAAAAGCGGCCGGGAAAGGCGAGAAATGAGCGCTAAGAACAACACCCGGCTGAGCCCGCGGCAGCGGCTATCCCGCGGCCTGACCTACACGGCGGTCGGGCCGGTGGACGTTACCCGCGGCATCGTCGGGCTGGGCGCCCACTCGGCGCAGGCGGGCGCGTCGAGTCTGCGTCGCCGCTATCAGGAGGGCCGGCTGGCCCGCGACTTGCAGACCGCCCAGGAGAACCTCGCGCAAGAGTTGGCGGCCGCGCAGGAGGTGGTCAGCGGTCTGCCGCAAGCGCTTCAGCAGGCCCGTCGTTCGCAGCGGCGCGGCCCGCGACCTTGGGTGCTCGCGGGCGCGGTCGTGGCGGTTCTCGCCGCCGGCGCGGCGGCGTTCTCGATCGCCCGCCGCTCGATGCGCCGAGAGCCGTCGTCGCTGCCGCCGAGTGTGGACGTTCAGCCCCGCCCCTAACTCCCTGCGATTAGGCTGCGGCACATGCGCGATCGGGAAACGATCGACTCCGAGCTCCGGCGGCTGCTGGCCACCGGCGAGCTGTCCAGCCGTCAGATCGACGAACTTCTCGACGAGCGCCTGGGTCACCGCATGCAAGCAGCCCAGGCCGCGCCGGTCCACACCTGGCCGCAGCGCACCAAAACCAACGCCGTTGCGCCGCAACGACGTAAGCGTGCCCGTCGCCGCCTCGGTGTCCCGGCGGCATTGCCGCTATCGCTGGTCGCCGCCGGCGCCGTATTCGCGGTGATGTTCGCGGTCCACAGACAACACCCTGCTGTCGAGCCGGCCGAAGCCCCACCGGCGAGTGAGCAACCCAGCCCGCCGGCGCCGAAACCCCCCGCTCCGCCACCCAGCCACGCGCCGCAGCTTCCCGTTCTCGACCGGGCCTTCATCGATACGTTGAAGCAGGAGGGTGTGCCCGTTCCCAGCCCGGACTACGTAATGGCGCAGGGGCACGCCGCGTGCGACTTCCTCGCGCGGCAATCCGACTTCGCGGCGGCCGTGCGCTTTGTCCAGCAATCGTCGATATGGGACGCGAACCAAAGCACCGACGTCACTGCCGGCGCGATCGTCTCGTACTGCCCTCAGTACCAGCCGACCAGCTACCAACCGGCAGTCCCGGATCAGCTGCAGCAGGCATTCCAGAAAGCTCAATCCGATCTGCAAGCCATCGAGGGTGACCTGCAGGGCATCCGCGACGGTTTGCCCGACCGCCAGCCGTGATGAATCCGGTTGTGCGGCGCACTGTCGGCCAGCGCTAGTCGGTGTTGTCGACCACCGTGGCGCCACGCGCCACGGTCCGCACAGCATTGATGCCCTGCTGCGCCGCAGCCTTCGACTTGTAGCTCTCGCTGGTTGCGATGATTTCGCCGTTAGGCGCCTTCAAGTAAAAGCGGTGCTCGCCGCGCGCATCTTTGTAGAGCTCGAACGTACCCGCAAAGTCGTTTGCCCTGGATCGAGCGAGCGAGCTACCCAGGCAACCTGGTACGAGATCGTGCGAGCGAGCTATCAAGTGAAGCTCCCGTCCATAACCGCGACACCGTCTTCGATACCGGGTTCCCCGAACTGACGGGCTTATAACGCACATGTCGAATGGGTCAGCTTGTGGAGCCTAGGGTGTGGAGCCTAGGGGATTCGAACCCCTGACTTCTGCCTTGCAAAGGCAGCGCTCTACCAACTGAGCTAAGGCCCCGCGCTCCGACCATCGGCCGGGTCGGCGGCCACGTGCCAAACCTCGACATCGCGTCGAGACCGGATCACCACCGCCAGCACGGCGATCGCCGCCAGCGGTAAAACCAGTCTCACGAAACGTCTCGGCAAACACATGGTTGTGGGCCTAGGAGGACTCGAACCTCCGACCTCTTCGTTATCAGCGAAGCGCTCTAACCGCCTGAGCTATAGGCCCGTACGCGCATACGGCCGAGCGACGAGATTACCCCACCCCAGCGTCCGCACCCAAACCACTAGTCCCGGTCTGCGAGCGTCACCTCGACACCGCCGATCAAGTCGGTCGTCAGGTTATAAACAAACGCGCCGATGGTAGCCATGGCGCTGAGGAGGACGATGTTCACCAGGCCGATCAGGACCGCGCCGCCGAAGATGGTGCCGCTGGATACCAGGTCCGCGCTGCCGCCGCTGTTGTTCAGTAGATCCCCAACGTTGCTGTTGAGCTTGCTCCATACCCCCATGCCGCCGAGCACCAGGTACAGGAACGCCACCGCGATAATCCAGACGAAGAACAGTGCCACCGAGAGCACCAGCGAGACCTTCAGCGTGCTCCAGGGATCAATGCGCCGGATCTGCATGCTGGCACGAACCGGCCCTTGGGCCCGCCCGGACACCTGGATGCGGCGTTCCGTTCGCACCGGTTTAGTCGCTGTGTCCGGCGGCTGGTCAGCGGTGGGTTGACGCTGCCCGCCGCGGGGGAGCGGACCGGACAGATCCGGGAGTTCGCTGGCGTAGGCCTCGCTGCGCGTTGGCTCCGCCGGCGCGTCGACCTCTGCCGGCGGCGGCGTCTTGGCCGCACCCGGCGCAGCAGTGCCCGAGATGAAACGGCTCAACCGTGCGTCTGCGTTGGGCGCACCGGATGCACCGCCGGTCGGCCGCGGCGCGCGCGGCTTCGGCGCACCCGGTGTCGGCCGCCGAGGCCCTGCTGAGGACCGGGCACCGGTGCCTTGCGGCGACCGCTGTGCCCCTCCCGGGTCGCCCAAGCCATTCCCGTTCGGGCTCTCGCCCGGGCCGGGATGTCCCGGCTCGTTCGGTGAAGTCACGCAGGCGCTCCTAACTGTGCATCCGACCGCCGGGGCGGTCGGCGATCGCTCACGCGTCGCCCGAGTCGTCGTCGGTACCGACGGCGTCCTCGGCTTCTTCGGCGTTGCGCGCAATGGCTAATAGTGTGTCGCCCTCGCCGAGGTTCATCAAGCGAACACCTTTAGTCTGCCGACCGGCCTTCCGGACCTGTCTGGCCGCCGTCCGGATCACCCCACCGCCGGAGGTGATCGCATACACCTCGCTGTCGTCGTCGACGATCAGCGCACCTACCAGCTTTCCACGCCGGGTGTCGTACTGGATCGTCAAGATGCCCTTCCCGCCGCGGCCCTGGGTGGTGTACTCCTCGATCGCGGTGCGCTTGGCATAGCCGCCAGAGGTTGCCACCAGCAGGAATGTGCCCTCTCGGACCACGTTCAGCGACAGCAGGTAGTCGTCGGCGTTGAACCGCATGCCCTGCACACCCGAGGTCGCACGACCCATCGGCCGCAACGCCTCGTCGGTTGCGGAGAACCGGATCGACTGGCCGTTGGCGGACACCAGCAGCAGGTCGTCGTCGGCCGAGCACAACACCGCCCCGACCAGTTCGTCGCCGTCGCGCAGGTTGATTGCGACAATCCCGCCCGACCGGTTCGAGTCGAAGTCGGTGAGCGCGCTCTTTTTGACCAGCCCGTTGCGGGTGGCCAGGACCAGGTACGGGGCGTCCTCGTAGCCCTTGATCTGGATCACCTGGGCGATCCGCTCTTCGGGCTGGAACGCCAGCAGGTTGGCGACATGCTGTCCGCGCGCCGTGCGCGAGGCTTCCGGCAGGTCGTAAGCCTTCGCCCGGTACACCCGCCCCTGGGTGGTGAAGAACAGGATCCAGTCGTGGGTCGAGCACACGAAGAAGTGCCGCACGATGTCGTCCTGCTTCAGCCCGGCGCCTTGCACGCCCTTGCCGCCGCGTTTCTGGCTGCGGTACAGGTCGGTCTTGGTGCGCTTGGCGTAGCCGGTTTCGGTGATGGTGACGACGACGTCTTCGCGGGCGATCAGGTCCTCGTCGTTGACCTCCCCGTCGGCCGCGATGATCCGGGTGCGACGGTCGTCGCCGTGCTTGTCGACGATCTCGGCGAGCTCGTCGCGCACGATCCCGCGCTGCCGCTCGGGCTTGGCCAAAATGTCTTCCAGGTCGGCGATTTCGGTTTCGATCTTGGCGAGGTCGTCGATGATCCGCTGGCGCTCCAATGCCGCCAGCCGGCGCAACTGCATGTCCAGGATCGCCTGGGCCTGGATGTCGTCGATGTCGAGCAGCTCGATCAGGCCGGCCCGCGCGATATCCACGGTCTCCGACGCGCGGATCAACGCGATGACTTCATCAAGTGCGTCAAGGGCTTTCACCAGACCACGCAAGATGTGAGCCCGCTCATTGGCCTTGCGCAGCCGGTAGGTGGTGCGCCGGACGATCACGTCGAGTTGATGTTCGACGTAGTGGCGGATCATCTGGTCCAGCCGCAGCGTACGTGGAACACCGTCGACGATGCTGAGCATGTTGGCGCCGAAGCTGGTCTGCAGCTGGGTGTGCTTGTAGAGGTTGTTCAGCACGACCTTGGCGACGGCGTCGCGCTTGATCTCCACGACGATACGCAGGCCGACCCGGTCGCTG
>DATJOR010000201.1:0-7237 GCA_035506875.1 Mycobacterium sp. | reverse complement strand
AGCCGATCGATCGTCTTGCGTGCCTCCGGGTCGTCGACCTGCTCGGGGTGCAGCAGGGCCAGCGGGTGGACCCGGATGTGCTCGCTGATGATGAATTCCATCCGAGCCAGTCCCACGCCGTCGTTCGGCAGGAACGACGTCTTGAAGGCGAGCGCGGGGTTGCCGAGGTTGATCATGATCTGGGTTCGGGGCCGCGCCAGATCGGCCACCTCGCTGCGGGCCACGTGGAAACCGAGTTCGCCCCGGTACACGCGGCCCGTTTCACCGTCGGCACACGACACCGTCACGGTTTCGCCATCGGGCACGGAAGTGGTTCCGTCGCCGGTGCCAACGACAGCGGGGATGCCGAGTTCGCGAGCGATGATCGACGCGTGGCAGGTGCGACCGCCGCGGTTGGTGATGATCGCCGCGGCGGTTTTCATGATCGGCTCCCAGTCGGGCGTCGTAGTGTCGGCGACCAGTACCTCGCCCGGGTTGAACTCCGACAGGTGGTCAGGGTTATGGATCAGTTTCGCAACGCCCGAGGCGATCCGGTCGCCGACAGCGCGGCCTTCGGCGATTACCTCGCCTCGGCCATCGAGCAGATAGGTTTCCATCGTCGTTGCGCTGTGCTGGGAGGCCACCGTCTCCGGACGGGCCTGGACGATGTAGAGCTTTCCATCCAGACCGTCTTTGGCCCACTCCATGTCCATCGGCCGCCCGTAGTGCGCCTCGATGATGCACGCGTAGCCGGCCAGCTCCAGGACGTCCTCGTCGGTCATGCAGAACCGAGCACGGTCGGACTTGGGTGTCGGGACGTTTCGCGTCGTGCTCTTGGTCTCGCCCTCGACGAGGATCATCTTCACCGCCTTGTCGCCGAGGTGGCGGCGCAACACGGCGCGGTGGCCGGCCAGATAGGTCGGCTTGTGGACGTAGAACTCGTCGGGGTCGACGGCGCCCTGAACCACATTCTCGCCAAGGCCGTAGTCGCCCGTCACCAGGACGGCGTCGCGAAACCCCGACTCGGTGTCGATGGAGAACATCACACCCGACGAAGCGATATCGGAGCGCACCATCTTCATCACGCCGATCGACAGCGAGATCTTGAAGTGGTCGAAGCCCTGGTCGACCCGGTAGTGAATGGCGCGATCGGTGAACAGGCTGGCGAAACAACGGCGGCACGTGTCGAGCAGACTCTCTTCGCCTTTGATGTTGAGATATGAATCCTGTTGGCCGGCAAAGCTCGCCGTCGGCAGGTCCTCGGCGGTCGCCGAGCTCCGCACAGCGAGACTGACCTCCTCGCCGTACTCCTGCTGAAGCTTGCGGTAGGCATCCAGGATCTCGGCGGCCAGATCGTCGGGAAGCCCGGCGCCGTAGACGATCTCACGGGCGCGCTTGCCTTTACGCGCCAGCGCGGCGACGTCGGCGGGGTCCAGCTCGTCGAGCTCGGCATGCAGACGGTCCCAGGCGCCGGCTTTGTCCAACATGTAGCGGTAGGCCTGGGCAGTGATGGCGAATCCGTGCGGGACGCGGACGCCCTGCCCAGACAGCTTCTGGAACATCTCGCCCAGCGACGCGTTCTTTCCGCCGACGAGCGGCACATCATCGATGCCGAACTCCTCAAAAAAGCGGACGTACTCGGATTTATGCATGACCTGTCCTCTCGTAGCGCATCAAGCAGTTGGGCGCCTCGAGCCCGACGCGCGCGTCATGCAGCGCCGAACTCACCCGGTATCGTTGCCCGACAACGCCGTTCGTCCTGGTTGCGCAACAACGACCGGTGCGTGGATGTACCTGCGATAGCACCACAAATGCCAACCTCCCACGGCGGCACGCACGGTGCCAGGGCCGAAGGTCACTGGACTGGGTACCACTCGGCCGGACCAGCGCTGAGTACGAAAACTCCGGAGTATGCGCAGGGAAGGACGCGCCGCGGCAGCGCCGATATCGGAAAGCCGGTCAGCCGGGAAATCGGACCGTGGTCCCGGGCATTAGTTGCACGACTCGACCACGGCATTCCACTTCGACTCCGGCAGCATCGCGTGGATCCACACTGATGATCACACCCTTTCCGCTGACCCGCAGGTGCAGGTGCAGGCCGCGATAGTGGATCGGGAATGCCAGCACGCCAAGCGTTTCCGGCCAGTAGGGGGAGAGGATGATGCGGTCTGACCGGGTCTCCATCCCGGTGAAACATCGCTGCATGAGGTCGACGCTGCCAGCCATGGCAGCCAGGTGAATGCCTTCGGACGTGGTGCCGCCCTGGATGTCGGAGACGTCGGATTTCAGCGCCTGCCGGAAGAACTCCATCGCACGATTGCGGTTGGCCCGAGCGAGCACCCAGGTATGCACCACACCGCTGAGCGTCGATCCGTGCGACGTGCGAGCCAGGTAGTAGTCCACCATTTCCGGGACCCTCTCAGGCATGAAGCGGTAGCCGAGCCGGTCGAGCAGCTCACACAACTCTGTCACCGACATCAGGTAGAGCAGCATGAGGGCATCGGCCTGCTTGGAGGCCTTATACCGGTTCACGTCGTCGTTCTCCGCCTCCAGGATTCGGTCCAGGCGTTGGATGTTCCCGTACTGCCGCCGGTAACCGTCCCAGTCCAGTTCCTCCAACTCGCCGTATCCCTCGAACTGGCTGATGATCCCGTCGTGGAAAGGCACGTACATCCGTCGACTTACCTCTTCCCAATGCGCCAGCTCGCCATTGTGCAGTCCGAGCGTTTCCCTTAAGTCGAGTCGGTTCGGCAGCGGTAACAGTTTCAATGCGTCGAGGGCCCGCATGATCACCCAGACCGCCATCACGTTGGTGTACGCGTTGTTGTCGATGCCGTCGTAAGGCGCGTCGGGGTAGCCCGAGTGGAATTCATCGGGCCCGATGACGCCTCGGATGCTGTAGCGTTCCCGGTCCTCGTCGTAGCTGGCCCTACTCACCCAGAAGCGCGCGATCTCGGCCAGCATCTCCGCGCCGTAGTCGATCAGGTAGGCGAGATCGCCGGTGACCTGATAAAACTTCCACGAGCTATAGGCAACGGCGATGCCGATGTGGTGCGCCCGAGCGCTCGAGTCGGGGTTCCACCGGCCGCTGCGCGGATTGAGGTGCAGCCGTTGGCTTTCCTCGCGTCCATCGCTGCCGGATTGCCACGGGAACATCGCACCGGAGTAACCCGCCGCCTTGGCGGCGTGACGTGCCTCGGGCAGGCGCCGGTAGCGGTATCCGAGCAGCGACCGGGTGACCATAGGCAGCCGTAGGTTGAGCACCGGGAAGATGAACAGCTCGTCCCAGAAAATATGCCCGCGATATGCCTCACCGTGAAGTCCGCGAGCCGGTACCCCGACATCGAGGTCGGCACTGTTGGGTGAAACCGTCTGCAGCAGATGCAGGAGATGCAATCGCAGGATGCGCGATTCTTCGGTGAAGTCTTCGAACTCGATGGACAGGCGTTCCCAAAGATGCGCCCATTCAATGACGTGCCCGTCGCGTAACTCGGCGAAGTGGCCGAGTCGGCTCAGCCAGCGCTGGGCATCGACAGCGGGTTCTGATGTCGCGACATCGCGCCCGGTGAACAGGGTCACGACCTTCTCCACCGTCAACGCATCACCCGCCGACAGTTCGACCGCGATATCGTGCCCGATCTCTGCGGCCTCGTCGACGAGGCGATAGGTGGCCGGCACGGGAGCCCCGTCACGCCACACGACGCTTCGCGCCGCCATCGCAATGGGAATGCGCGATTGGGTTGTCTCAACGCTCAGCAGCACAGAGTTGTCAGAGATCTGCCGCTTTTCCACCAACTCAAGATGATCGTTGGCCAAATCTCGATACCGCTCGACAAGCGAGTTCGTGACGTTGCCGTCCAGCGTCGAGCGAATCTCGATTGTCCCGGACCAGTCTTCGGCGACGATCGTCGTCGCGAGGGCACCGACGTGGGGCATGTGCATCGCGACGAATCGTTGCTGGGTCAGCGAACTGGTCCGTCCGACGTCATCACAGAAGCGCACCTCCCGCGTCAGCACCGCGCCGCGCAGGTCGAGTGTCTGTCGGTAGGACAGCACATTGACCGCGTCGATCTCGAACCAACTACCACCGTCGACCCGGAAGGTCAAGGCAAGCCAGTTAGGCAGATTGACCAGACTCTCGTTGTCGATTGTCGTACCCGATACGTCGTCGACGAGTCGGTTGTAAACCCCCGCGGCATAGCTGCCGGGATAGTGCACCTGGTCGGCCTTCGATTCAGGCGCCGCGCCCCGGGTGGCAAAATAGCCATTTCCCAACGTGCACAACGACTCACGAAGCTTCTCGCTCTGCGGATCATACCCCTCATAGGTGAAATCCCAAGCCTCGGAGGACGTCCGGTGCTTATTCGCCAGCCAATTCGACCCGCGCTGGATGAACTCCCGCACCTGATCGGGACTCTGCAGAGCGAAGCGGGCGGCCGTCTTGCGGTCGCCATCCTCCTCGTGCCGCACAACAATCCCAATGCCGTCGAATTGAACCGCGTCGAAAGCGTCTTCGTCGGTGAGGTCGTCGCCGATGTAGATCGGGAGCAGGCAACCGGTGGCGTCGATGCGATCACGAATCCAGGCCAGCGTGGTCCCTTTGTCCCAGTCGATATCAGGCCGCAGCTCAACGAGCATGCGCCCGTTCGTCACGCGTAAGCCGTCTCGCTGTCCGAGTTTGTGTGTGGCAGAGATGATCTCGCCGATATGTTCCGGTGCGACCTCGCGGTAGTGGACCGCGACAGCGAAACGTTTATGTTCTACTCGTACTCCGCGAATTTCGGACAGGCTCTCGCCCAACTCGGCCGCCGCACGGTCCAGGACATCGACGGCGTTGGCGGCCGCTTCGTTTCGGTGATACGTGCCGTCCGGTTCGGTCAGCTCAAAGCCATGGCTGCCTGCGTACCAGATACCCGGTATCGCTACCCGGCTGCGGATATCGGCGAGATCGCGACCGCTCAGTATGGCGACGGGGCACTGCGACGCCAGGCTTTCCAGCGCCTGGTGCGCTCCGTCGACAAGGGCGGCGGCGTTTGGATCGGCGACGATGGGGGACAAAGTTCCGTCGTAGTCGAGGAACAGCACTGGTTCTCGGGCGCCGAGAACACCGACGATTTGACCGTATGACTCCACGGCATCGGCAAGCTGCGAGATTCGCCTGTCGCCAGCGCGAACTGCGATTTCGTCCGGGTACGCGACCACCACGTCGGCGCCACACCCCAGCAGTCGATCGGCACTCCCGGCGTCGACACCGATGACGAATGCGAAACCGCCGTCGTGAGCTGCGGTTATCCCGGCAGCGGCGCCGTCGACGATGACGGACCGTTGCGGGCGCACACCAAGCCGGCGGGTGGCCTCGACGAGGACCGCGGCTGGGTCGCCATCGAGGCAGACGCCGAAAAGGTTCTCAATCCCCGCGGATTTCACGAGCTGTTGCCCGCCCGGGCACACCGAGTAGACCGCTGTCGCCAGCCCGACGTCGCGCAACTTTCGCGCCAGGTTGATCGTCGAGTCGAACACCGGAACACCATCGGTGTCGGTCAGCACAGCGTCGAGGTTGAAGATCACGGCGTCGTGGTATCGCGGATCGACGGTGACCGGCAGCGTCATTGCGATGTCTTTGATTGAGCGAGTCGGGCGCGACAGGGCGCGGGTCCATCACCTTCTATCACCAACCAGTTCTTGGGCATTCGTCGCTCTCCTTCGCTTTCATAGGATGGGTCGCGACGACACTGGCGACCAGAGCATTTGGACCTTAATGAGCAGCAATTGCCTCCACCACGTGATGACATCCGGCAGATAGATCGGTGACTTAGGGCCCTCCGGACGAGGAGTCGGTGGTGGAAGCTAGCGGAGCTTGCGGAATGCCTGACATTGGTCGACGTAAGCCCGTTGGGCCGTCAGCGCGGCCTGCCACCCGTGGGTGATGGACGAGGTTCTCACCAGTCCGATCGGGGTGACCCCTCACCCGCACTGTCTGGCCTACCAGACCGCTTTGGGGTGGTGGCGGCGGACAGCTGGCGGTGACCAAGCTACTCATCAGTCCCGCCTCCGTTGCCGGCGTAATATCAGCTGACAACGATCTCGTGACTTGCGCCACGAGAACGTTGGGCTTTTGGTGTCGATTTCCGGCTCCGCCAAGACTATTGAGTGCAGGTATGAGGCAGTTCACCCAGGACGCCGACGGCTTACCGTCGGGGTCGCTCAGCGCGCAGCAGGCTAGCGCTGATGCTGCCGACTTGCGGGCCGGAATCGACCACCTGGCGGGCTTGGTGGCGGGCAGTCTGGGGTTGCCTGAGTTGCTGGCTGAGGTGTCGACGTTCGCGGTGCACGCGATACCGGGCGCCGACGGTGCCGGGGTGACCTTGTTGCGGGTCGACCGGGTGGACAACATGGTGGAGGCCCTGGCCGCGAGTGCCTCGTTTGTCGCCGAGATCGACAAGATTCAGTACGTGACTCTCAAGGAGGGACCCTGCATCACCGCGGCACTGGAGCGGCGCACGGTGCGGTCTGGGTCGTTGGGTGGGGAGAAGATGTGGCCACGGTTCGGTCCGCGAGTGGGCCGCTTGGGTGTGCACAGTGTGCTGTCGCTGCCGCTGCTGCTGTCGGATCAGGCGATCGGCGCGATCAATGTGTACGCCCACGGTAAAGACGTCTTCGATGAGCGCGCCGCCGAACTGGGGGAACTGTTCGCCAAACCCGCGGCCGTGGCGGTGCATAACGCCCAGATCCTCGCGCACGCGATGACGCTGACCGCCCAGTTGCAAAAGGCCCTGTCGACGCGCCCGGTGATCGATCAGGCGATCGGCCTGATCCGGGGACGCAGCGGGCGCACCGCCGAGGAGGCGTTCACTCAGCTGCGGGCGATCAGCCAAGCCGAACACCGCAAATTGGCTGAGGTGGCCCAACACATGGTCGACGAAGCCGTGCGCCGCGCCCGCGCCCGACGCGACCCGATCTAAGCCCGGACCGCCGGGTCGTCTTGCGGCCCAACTGCCGCTGCACGGTTCACAATGGTTACCGGTCGCTGACATGCCCATGAGGGGGACTGAATGATCGACAAAGAGCAAGCGCAGCACATGACAGATGTTGCCGGCGAGTGCAATCGACTCAACGAGATATCGCAACCGTTGGGGTATGCGGTCACCGCGACCACCAGCCTCGAGGACCAATCCACACAACAGTTTACGGTTCATCGGCTAGACCAGACCGTCGCCAGCGGCCCCAAGTTCGCAACCACCGAGGAGGTTCGTGCTCA
>DATJOR010000200.1:0-14774 GCA_035506875.1 Mycobacterium sp. | reverse complement strand
TCGGCCATTCGAGCACGCGCGGTTTGGGCGAGTTCGGCGGCGCCGGTGGATGCAGCACCCGCCAGACCTTCTTCGGGGGGGCGTCGACGTGAAAGCGCACGGTGTAGGACTGCATCAGCCTTCTCCCCAGCTGTCCCAGTAAGTGATGCTCTCCGCCGGCGGACGTACGGCCGGCCGGAAATCGGTCCCAATCGTGTAGGCCACCGGGAACAGCGCGGCCTGGGTAACCGTGGCCGGGATCCCCAGCAGCTCGGCCACCTCCTGCTCCTTAGCCAAATGCATTGTTGTCCAGACTGATCCGAGACCGCGGGCGCGAAGAGCAAGCAAAAAGCTCCAGCCGGCCGGGATGATCGAGGCCCAGGCCGACGCAGCGGTCAGCAGCGTGGAGTTATCGATGCGGTTCGCCAGGCATGGGATGACATGCACTGGAACTTGGCCGAGCGTCTCGGTCAAGCTCAGCGCGTTGGCGTACACACGCTGAGTCTGCGGGTCGGATGCGTTCTTGGCGGCGTAGGCAAGATATTCAGCGCCAATGCTGCGGTAGATTTCGGCGATCGCGGCGCGCTTGCCGGCATCGGTGATCACCAGCCACCGCCAATCCTGCGCGTTGCTGGCCGTGGGCGCTTGCATCGCCAGCCGGATGCACTCCAGGATCACGTCCCGACTCACCGGCCGACCCAGGTCGAGGCGTTTACGCACCGACCGCGTCGTGCTCAGCAGTTCGTCGACGGTGGCTAGATCCATTACAGGTCCATCAGAGGTCGATCGCGCAGGACTGGTCGACGCCGAGCACCGTCAGCGAACGCCCCAGGCCAAGGAACACCGCCACGCACAGCGTCAGGTCGAGGACCTCCGAATCGGTGAACAACTCACGAAGCCGTCCGATGAGCGCGTCGTCGATCGATCCGTGGTCATTCGCGAAACGTTCGGCGTACTCGATCGCAATACGCTGCCGCGGCGTGTAGCCGGGGTAGGTCGCATACGCGGCGACGTTCTCGTAAAGCTCAGGCGCGACGCCGGCCTCGAGCACCGACGGTGCACGAAAGTCCGAGCACGCGACGCAGTCGTTGATCTGCGCGATGCGCATCCTGGCCAGTTCGCGCTCTTCCGGCGGCAAGATGCTCTGCTGGTAGGCCCCGCGAATCATCCTTTCGACCATGTCGCCCAGCGGCGGCCGCAGTGTCCAGATCATCGCGGCCTCACCACCGGGGCCGTCCGGCACGTCTATCCGGGCCATGAGAGCGAGCAAACCAGACGTTCGGTTGAACTGTCCAGATCGGAGAGTCGTGGACAGCGTAGGACGTCCGGATTAGCGTCCGGTAAGCGGAACTGTTGCTCGATGCGGTACGGCGTGTGGGAGGTCTCGGCATGCTTTTCGTGCACGAGGTGCACAAGGTGCGGGGACGCGCCGAGGATGAATTCGAAGCGGCGTTTCGAGAAGGCTGGATGCCCACACTCGGCGGCGGACACGAAGCCCGGCTGCTCTGGTACGCCAACCACGCACACGGCAGCGGGCCCGCCTACACCGTGGTCACCGTGACCGCAGTTCGTGACGGAACCGCATGGGAGCGCCTGGCACGGCGCATTCAGACCGGCGATCTGCGGCAGTGGATGCGTCAGCTCGACGAGCTTCGCCACGACGTCGATGCCAAACTCCTGATGGCGCTGCCGTGGTCGCCGCTACAGGATGTGCCGTTCGACGAGATACCTACCGATGGGCGGGAACACGAGCTGACCCTCTACATGGAAGACACCATGTGGCCCTACGAGGACAAGTTCACCGAATACATCGACCGCTGCGGCGAGGTGTACTCCAAAAGCCTCGATCGGCCCGCCGCGATGTTGACGATCCAGGCCGCCTTCCAACCGGCGCTGGGCAGCCACCTTCGTCGTGAAGTCGTGCTGATGCAACGCATCCTGCAACCCGAGGCGCTGCTGAACCTTCTCCGCACCGAGATCCCAGCGGATTACCGCGCACCGGGGACCTGGATGTACGACGCGTTGGACCTGCGGGATCAATGGACCAGCCGGCTGCTTCGGACCGCTTCGTGGTCACCGTTGTATTGAGCCGCGAATGAACATCGGCACGATCATCGACGCCACCGCCGCCGGCGATCCGGAACGCGTCGCGCTCATCGTCGGCGACCGCACGATCGGCTACGGCCAGCTGGCGGCGACTGTCGAGCAGTGCGCCGCCGGGCTGGCTGCTAACGGCGTGATGGCTGGGAGCCGCGTCGCCGTCGTCGACGGCGGCAGCCTGCTGTCGATCGCATCGGTGCTGGGCGCCGCGCGCATCGGTGCGGCTGCGACGCTGATGAACCCCGCACTCACCCCGGCCGAGCTGCACAACATGCTGCGCAATGCGGGGTGCGTAGGGGTCGGTGTCGCCGGGGAGCCATACGCCGACCGGCTGCGTGCAGCGGGCGCGACCAAGACCCTGACGCCCGCCGATCTCCTGAGCGGCCAACAGCTTTCGGCGGTACCGGTTGTCGAGGAGGTTGCTGATCGCGATGCCTTGGTGCTCTTCACCAGTGGGACGACCGGCCTTCCGAAGGCGGTGGGGATCCCGAGCGCTCGATTGAGCGCCCGGCTACGGGGGATTGGGCCGCCCTTCCGCGCCGACGTACCGCCGACGGTCGGGATGATGTGTGTGCCGTTCTTTCACGTTGGCGGCTCGCTGGGCGTGCTCGGCAGCCTGTACTCGGGCAACACGACGGTCGTTCAGGAGCGGTTCGACGCCGCAGAGTGGTTGCGATTGGCACAGGCGCATCGGGTGTGCACGGCATTTGTGGTGCCGACGATGCTGCAGCGCATCCTCGATCATCCCGATTTCACCGGGACCGACCTGAGCTCGCTGATGGTCATCGCCTACGGAGCGGCCGCCGCACCCGTGGCGCTAGTACACCGCGCAATGGCCGCGCTGCCGAAGGTGGCATTTGCCAATGTATTCGGCCAAACCGAGACGCTGGGCGCCTACACGACCTTGTTGCCGCAGGATCACCGCGACCCCACCCGGGTGGGATCGGTAGGCAAGCCGCTGCCCGGAGTTGAAGTGCGAGTGGTGAATCCGGAGACCGGCAGCGATGTCGAGACAGGAACAGTCGGCGAGCTATGGGTGAGCACCGATCAAAACGTCCGCGGCGGATGGCTGCACACCGGCGACCTCGCCCGCCGGGATGCCGACGGCTACATCTATCCCAGCGGCCGGCTGAGCGACACCATCAACCGCGGCGGCGAGAAGTTCGGGCCGATCGAGGTCGAAGAGGCTTTGCGTGCCCATCCGGCCGTCAGCGACGTGGCCGTGGCCGGCGTCTACGACGACGAAATGGGTCAGCGGGTAGGCGCTGCGGTAGTGGCTCGTCAACCCGTGACCCTCGAGGAGCTGCGATCGCATTGCCGCGAGCGCATCGCCTATTTCAAGCTTCCTGAGCGGCTGATGATCGTCGACCGCATTCCGTACAGCCAGACCGGCAAGGTCAATCGTCGTCAGCTCGCCGAATTGATCGCTGCCAACAGTTGAGAGCAACCGATAAGGAGTCGCCGTGCTGTTTCTCCACGAGACCCACCAGGTCGTCGGCGCGCGCGAGGACGACTTCGAGGCCGCCTACCGCGAAGGGTGGATGCCGACACTGGCGCAGCGGGACGATGCTCGGCTGCTCTGGTACACCAACCACGCTCACGGATCGGGAGCGGCCTACAACGTCGTCACTGTCACCGGCATCGCCGATGGTGCGGCGTGGGAGAGGCTGGCACGTCGGGCTCAAAGCGGCGATTTGGCGCCATGGATGCGCGAGCTGGACAACCTGCGCCATGAGGTCACTGCAAAGATCCTGCTGCCAGTCGAGTGGTCACCCCTGCAAGAGGTGGACCTGAAAAGTGTTCCCACCGATGGCGCGACGCATCCGCTCAGTTTGTTCATGGAAGACACCGGTTGGCCTTACGCCGCGCTGGACGATTACATCCGCTCTTGGGACGAGATCTACTACCGGGTGCTGTCCAAAGCACCACCCGGCAGACGGGTGCTTGAAATCCAGGCCTGCTTCCAAGTGGCGCACGGCACCCACAAACGCCGAGAGGCGATGCTGTGGCAGAAGATTGACGACACCAACGATTACGCGACCCTCCTGCATCTGCTGACTACCGACATCCCGCCCGAGCATCGCGGACCCGGAACGTACATGTTCGATGCGCTGAAGTACCGCGACCAGTGGCAGAGCCGGCTGCTACGCACCTCCGCCTGGTCCCCGCTGTACTGACGACAGAATTTCGGCGGCGCTACTGGCCATGTCACGGACGATGTCAGCGGCCGGGCGAACCTCGTGAATGAGTCCGACCGCCTCGCCGACGAGGATGGCGGCAGCGTCGAAGTCCTCTGCGGCGACAGCCTTTTCGAAGGTCTCGATCGCCTCGGGTAACGACGCCGACAGGAGCGCGTCGTTGCCGTGCCAGACGTCGAGGAACGAATTGCCAATCGCGCGCTCGTCGTATTCGGAAGGCCAATCCAGTTGCCGCACAGCGTCATAGACGCGAGTGCGAAACGTGTCGTCTCCAACGGACTGGATGGCCCGCGCGTGTGCTCGCGGTGAAACCAACGCCTCGGGGGTCGCCCACAACCTGGTGCCAACAAGCGCTCCGTCGGCACCCAGCGCCAGCGCCGCCGCAAGGCCGCGGCCGTCGGCGACACCGCCGGCAGCCAGCACCAGCGTGCCAGGGGAGCGCGAGGCGACGATATCGACGACTTCGGGCACCAGGGTGAACGTCGAGCGGACACTCATTCCGTGCCCACCCGCCTCGCCGCCCTGGGCAGCGAGCATGTCCGCGCCGGCGTCCAGGGCCTGACGCGCGTGGTCAAGCGTCTGCACCTGTGCAATGAGTGGAACGCCGGCCGCATGGATGCGGTCGGCGAACGGCCGCAGATCACCGAACGACAGCATGACTGTCGCCGGTTGCTGATCCAGGACCATGTCGAGCAGGTCGGGATTGCGAGCGAGGCTCCAGGTGATGAAGCCACATCCGACCTTTGCGCCCCCGGCCAGACCGAATTCTCTTTGTAGCCAGTCCAAGTCGCCGTAGCCCCCTCCGATGAGGCCCAGGCCGCCTGCAGCTGTCACGGCCGCCGCGAGCCGACCCCCAGAGATCCCGGCCATCGGCGCGAGCAGGATCGGGTGTTCGATCCCGAATGATTTCGTCAGACGAGTAGTCAGCGACATGGCGGCGCTCACGTGAGCTCTCCGGTGAGGAACTGCGCCCGCCCGTAGTTCATTGCGCTGCGCGACGCCCCGCCAAGCCCGGTCGCACTGGCGTTTCTGCCGCGGGCGCATAACGCCGCATTACGCCGGTTCGTGGAGGCCGCCGTGCAGGCCGCACAACATGTGTGGGCGCGTCCGATTCTCAGGAGCCACACCGAGTCGACGACTCGCAATCGGGGCAACGGCACTGATACCCTCCCAACGCCGTCGTTTTGTCGGGTTGCGTGGAGTTAAACCGCCCGGACTGGGGTGGCGCAAGTGGCCTGACGGGAAGAGTGTTGTGCGCAGCGGAGACATAAAGGCCCTCACCGGACTTCGCATCATCGCCGCCGTGTGGGTCGTGCTGTTCCACTTCCGCCCGCTGCTGCGGGACGCGGCACCCGGATTCCGCGATGCACTCTCGCCCGTGCTCAACTGCGGAGCACAGGGCGTCGACCTGTTCTTCATTCTGAGCGGGTTTGTGCTGACCTGGAATTATCTCGACCGGATGGGCTGGTCCTGGTCGACACGGTCCACCCTGCACTTTCTCTGGCTGCGGCTGGCCCGAGTATGGCCCGTTTATCTGGTCACCTTGCATCTCGCCGCGCTGTGGGTGATCTTCACCCTGCACGTCGGGCATGTGCCGTCGCAGGACATCGGCCGCTTCACCGCGATCAGCTACGTGCGTCAGGTGCTGCTGGTACAGCTGTGGTTCCAACCGTTCTTCGACGACTCGAGCTGGGACGGGCCCGCATGGTCGATCAGCGCCGAGTGGTTGGCCTACCTGCTGTTCGGACTGCTGGTGCTGGTGATCTTCCGGATGGCGCGCACCACCCGCGCGCGGGGCCTGATGTGGCTGGCCGTCGCCGCCTCGCTACCCCCGGTGGTGTCGCTGCTGGTAACGGGCCAGTTCTACACGCCGTGGAGTTGGCTGCCGCGCATCGTCATGCAATTCACCGCCGGAGCACTGGTCGCGGCCGCAGTCAGTCGGCTGCAGCCGACAGATCGCGGTCGCCGCGCGGCCGGCTACGTCTCCGCGCTGCTGATCGCCGGCGTCGTGGGCCTGCTCTATCTACTCGACGCACATCCGTTGCACGGCGTCACTGACACCGCCGGGTTGGTCGACGTCCTGTTCGTGCCGCTGGTTATGACGCTGGCGATCGGTACCGGCAGCCTGCCGGCGTTGCTGTCCACCAGGTTGATGGTTTACGGCGGGCAAATCTCGTTTTGCGTCTACATGGTCCACGAGCTGGTGCACACGGCGTGGATATGGACCGCCGAGCAGTTCCAGCTCACGCTGCAGGGCACGGTCGGAAAGTTGATCGTCGCCGGTCTGTTGACGATCATCATCGGCACCGCGATCGTGCTGTTCCACGTGGTTGAAGAACCCGCCCGACGCTGGATGCGGGGAATGGTCGGCGTCAGCGGTCAAAACGCCGACGCCCGGACCGATCCGGCTGCTCACACGGCCGCCGGCAAGCTTCAATCGGTCGATCGGGCGGTGGAAGCGCGATCGAAGTCGATCTCGGTCCGCGCAGGGTAGGCATCGCCCCGGCGCGCGAACACTGCTGCGCCACATATTGATCAAGTACGATCCCTGTGGCACGGGCCCCTGGGTGTCCCGTGCCCGTCGACGCAGTGGGGCTTAACCTGCGCTGACCGGGTCCCGCTCGGCGTCCAACCGGACATCCGCGCGTCGGCGGCGCAACGAGTCGTGTTGTTTTCTACGATGCCGCCCGCACGGGTGCGGCACGCGGCCGAGGGGTGGGCAGTGCAGGTAAGAATGGGTCGTCTGGCCACGTTGACGATCTCCCTGGCCATGGCACTGGCCCTCGCTGTCGGGACTGTCGGCCGACACACGGCCCCGGTGCGGCCATACCAGACGGCGGCCCGAGGCACCCCGATTGATCACGTCGCCGTGATCGGGGACTCGTACACGACCGGCACCGATGAGGGCGGGGAAGGCCCGAACGCCTGGACCACACGCACCTGGCTGGCGCTCGCGCATCAGGGAGTGCAGATCTCGCCCGATGTGGCATCCGAGGGCAGAGCCGGCTATGTCGCGCGCGGTGATCATGGCAGCGTTTTCGAGGATCTGACCAACAGAGCAGTTCAGCCCGACGATGCACTGGTGGTCTTCTTCGGCTCCCGCAATGACCAAGGCGTGGACCCCATGCAGTTGGCGGGCATGGCACACGACACTTTCGATCTCGCGCGTCGTATCGCGCCGTCATCGAAGCTGCTGGTGATCGGGCCGCCGTGGCCGACCGCCAATCCGCCATTCGACGTGTTGTACGTCCGCGACACTCTCAATACGCAGGCCGAATGGGTCGGGGCAACGTTCGTCGACCCGATCAGCGAGGGCTGGTTCGTCGGCAGGCCCGATCTGATCGGCCCTGATGGCGTGCATCCCAACAACGCCGGGCATGCGTACATGGCAGAGAAAATCGCTCCACTGATACGTGCCCAGTTATCCAGGTGGGCTTGAATTCCCGCACGCATTCAACGGTTTCGCTGACCCCGGTCCGGGGTATCAGCCGAGGCAGCTGACGAGATAGGGGATTGCGCGTGAAGTCTGAAGCTCGGACGACGATGGCAGTGATCGGCGGTGCGGCCCTGCTCGTGCTGGCGGTTGGCTGCGGCGGCGGCGGCAAAGGCGGGCCGACGACCACCACGACGACAACGACGACGACAACCACGACCACCCCTTCGTCGAGCGTTCCGCCGCCACCGCCGCCGGCCCCCGGCGGCGGGCCCGGCGGTATCAGCGGCGGTGGTGGACCCAACGGCGGCGGTGGCAGCATCCCCGGCGGCCCCACCGGTGGTGGCGGACCCAACGGCGGAGGTGGCAGCATCCCCGGCGGTCCTACCGGTGGCGGTGGGCCCGGTGGCGGTTGGGGCAGCATCCCCGGCGGTCCCAGCGGCGGCGGCGGGCCGGGCGGCGGCCACGGTTGCGTCCCCGGCGTCGGGTGCGGTGGCTGGCCGTGATCGGGTACCGCCGCTGAACTAGTCGCGCTAACGTTCTCCTCAATTCGACTGCTAGGGGACCGCACGTGACCAAGCTCAGATTTGGGTATTTCATCGCACCGTTCCACCGCGCGGGGACCAACCCGACGCTTGCCTTGCAGCGAGATCTTGAATTCGTCGAACATCTCGATGCGCTCGGCTTCGACGAAGCGTGGATCGGCGAGCATCACTCGGCGGGTACCGAGCTCATCGCCTCGCCGGAGATCTTCATCGCCGCGGCCGCAGAACGCACTAAGTGGATCAAGCTCTGCACCGGGGTCATCTCGCTCGCCTATCACAACCCGCTCTGGGTCGCCGACCGGCTGATGATGCTGGACCATCTGACGCACGGCCGCGTGATCGGCGGGGTGGGGCCGGGTTCGCTACCCAGCGACTCGTCGATGATCGGGCTGACGCCCACCGACACCCGAGAGCTGTTGGACACCAACCTCGATATCCTCGTGCGGCTGCTGCGCGGCGAGACGGTGTCCGCCAAGACCCCGACGCACGAGTTGCACGATGCCCAATTGCAGCTCGCCCCGTACTCCGACGACGGTGTTCCGTTGGCGGTGGCTGCGGTGGCCTCGCCGACGGGTGCGCGACTGGCCGGCAGGCACGGCATCGGCTTGCTGTCCATCGGGGCGACGCTGACCATCGACGGCTTCAACGCGCTGAAGTATCACTGGGACATCGTGGAAGAGCGCGCCGCGGCGTTCGGCACCCAGGTCGATCGGAAGAACTGGAGCCTGGTCGGACCGTTCCATATCGCCGAGACCGACGAGCAAGCCCGCGAGGACGTGAAATTCGGCCTCGAGCCTTGGTTCCGGTACTTCCAGAAAGTAGCCGCGTTCCCGCAGATGACCATGCCTGGCGAGCAGATCGACGAGATGATCGACGTCATCAACGACAACGGCGCGGGTGTGATCGGCACCCCGGAGCGGGCGCGGGCGCAGGTGCAGCGGATGTGGGATCAATCCGGCGGGTTCGGCTGCATGCTGCAGATGGGCCATGAGTGGGCCAATCCGGCGGCGACCAAACGCTCTGCCGAATTGTTCGCTGCCGAAGTGATGCCGCATTTTCAGGGTCAGGCGCAGCCGACACTGGATGCTGCCGCGCGCGCCAGCGCGGTGCGAGAAGGCCTCGCGCAGTCGCAGAACGACGCCGTCGCGCACATGACCAAGAAGTATCAGGACGAAATCGCCTCGAAATAGCCGACTTCAGTTCAGCGACCTCGAAAGCGAGGCTCCCGCTTCTCGACGAACGCCCGCGCCGCCTCGCGGTGGTCCTCGGTAAGCCCGGTGTGTATGTGATGCGTGACCTCGAGGTCCATGCACTCCTCGAGGCCGCCGTGCACCGCCCGGTTGAGGTTCTCCTTCATGTAGCGGTAGGCAATCGACGGACCCTCGGCCAGCCTCCGGGCCCGGTCCTTCACTTCCTTCTCGAGGTCGGCGGCCGCGAACACCGCGTTGACCAAGCCCAACTCTTGGGCCTGATCCGCCGTCAGCCGCTCCGAGAAGTAGTACAGCTCCTTGGCTTTGGCCGGGCCGACCAGCCTTGTCAAAAACCAGGTTCCGCCGTAGTCGCCGGCGAAGGCGACGCGGCTGAAGGCGGTGGTGAAGATGGCGGTGTCGGCCGCGTACCTGAGATCGCACGCCAAGGCCAACGCCAGCCCAGCGCCGGCCGCCGGGCCGGGAACCTGGGCGATCGTCGGTTTCGGCATCCGCCACAGCTTCCCGCTGGTCGCCTGCTGGTTCAGCCGCTGGCGGTGGATCGCCACATCCACTGGTGCCGGCGCCCCGCCTGAAGAACCGCGGTCGGCCATCGCTTTGACATCACCGCCGGCCGAGAAGGCACCGCCCGTGCCAGTCAGCACCACACACCCGATCGCATCGCTGACTTCGACCGCGGCCAGAACCCGCCCCAACGCCTCGAGCATCTCGTCCGAGAAGGCGTTCCGCCTCGTGGGCCGGTTCATAGTGATCACCGCCACGCCGTCGTCCACGTCGGCCAGCAGGTCTTCGGTGCCGGTATCGAGGGCTGTCATGGCGCACCCACCACGAAGCGCACTCCGGCTATCTCGGCGACCGGCCCGTCACGGTCGGGCAAGCTCTCCAGGCCCGGTGTCAACCAGAGTTCGGTGATGCCTTCGGCCCGGTCGTCCACCGCCGAGACGAACCGCAAGGCTTGGCCGGCCGCGTCCAGCCTGACCGTGGCTAGCCCGCCGTCTAGCTGAGCGTCGAGTCCAAGAACCCGGGCCCACCGCTGAGCCGTCGCGGCCGGTTGTTCCACCTCGACGGTGATGCCGGCGATGCCACCGGCCGGGTGAGCGGGCGCGGCACCCGTCCATGCTGGCCCCGCCCAGCGCCACGAGCTGGCGGGCGACGCCCAGTCGAGGGACACGATCGCCCCGGGGGTGTCCTTGGGGTGCAGGTGGGTGGTGGCGATGTCCTCGAGGTCAATCTCCCACACCACGCGAACTCCCAGATCGGCCACCCGTCGGCGGGCCTCCTCGAGCGAAGGCATCTGGAATATCGCCATGTAGCCGCTGTCTGACCCGCGGCGGTCCAGGTAGCGCCCGGCGGTGGTATCGGGCTGCGCGGGCGACACGACTTCGACGAAGGTATCGCCCACCGGAAACACCGCGTTGATCAGCCCGAACGCGCCAACCCCCGGATCATGGAACGGGTCCGGCCAGCCAAATGCCTCCTGGAGAGCAATGGCGGTCTGCTCGCAATCGCGGGCAACCAGCGCCACCTGGCGCAGACGAGGACCGGGCAGTGAATCGGGCATAAACGCCTCCCATGGCAACGACGTAGGACCACCGTACTTGGGCTCCCGCCGATCGTGGCCCATCGGGACGAAATCAGTTCGAAATAGCCAACTTTCAGCATCCGAACGAGGTAACGCCGAACCACTGCGCAACCACGCCACGGAGTTCGTCAATGTCCGGCTTCGGCTCCGACGAGGCCCATGCGACATAACCGTCCGGGCGCACCAGCAACGCTGTGGCGGACACATCGCCGACTGGGCGTCCCGCGACGACGGTAATCCGTTCAGCGACACCAGAAATGGCCTTGGCCACCACCGCGCCGTCGGTGAGGTCAACCAGCAGCGGTCGCCCGGCGCGGGCGAGCTCCGCGACCCGTCGCGTTTGGTCGGCACCGGCGACTGCGAAATCGGGCACCCACCGTCCGGCCAGCGGGTGCGCGTCAGCGTCGGCCCCGTATCGGTTCTCCGCGCCGGACACCAGCTGACCGAGCCGGCGGGCGACGCCGGGCTCCGACAGCAGTTCGGAGAACAGTTCGCGTAGCGCAGTGATTTCCGTTCCAGGTCTGGTGAGAGCCAGTTGGGATCGGCTGTGCATGATGACCCGCTCGGCAGCGGGCCTGCGCTCGGTCTCGTACGTGTCGAGCAGCGCCGGGTCGGCGCCGCCGGCAAGGACGGCCACCAGCTTCCAGCCGAGGTTCACCGCGTCCTGCAGGCCGAGATTCAGTCCGGGTCCGCCAAGCGGGGAGTGCACATGCGCCGCGTCGCCGACCAACATCACCCGACCGACCTTGTACTGGGAGGCGATTCGCGAGTTGATGCCGTAGAAGCGACGTAGATCCAGTGGCTTGTCGGGAGATATCGGCCGCAGCGGCACGTCAACGCCGAGCACCCGCTTCACACTTGCCTCGATCTCGGCCAAGCTGACCGGGGGCTCGACCACGTGGTCGTCGTCGAGAAGATCTTCTTGAGCCGATGGGTCCAACTCGAGGGAGATGACCATCGCCCTGCCGCCAAGCCGGCGGCAGGCGAACATGCCACGCTCGGCGCGGTAGAACGGCGTGGGCGGAAGACGGCCCCACCCGGGAATGTCGAGTGTCCCGGTGACCGGATCGACCCAGTCGTCGGGGGGCGCCACGCCGAACGCCATCCGCGCTACCGCATCATGCGAAGTCATTCCGGGAAAATCGATGCCGGCCAGTTTGCGCGTCGCGCTCGTGCCTCCGTCGGCGCCAACAAGGTACTTCGCCGCCAGCTCGTAATTGCCTTCCGGGCCTTCGACATGCACGGTGACGGCGTCTGCCTGCTGGTCGAAACCGGTGAGCCGATGGCCCCAACGAATGTCGGCGCCATACTCGCGGGCCCGCTCGACAAGAACCTGAACCAGCCGAGGCTGCTGGACGGCAACCATGAACGCCTGGGAATCGGCTACGCCGGTCAGATCCAAAGTCATGGCCGCGAACATGGCCCACGGGGACGGCTGCGGGGGTTCGGTCGTGGCTGCCAGGGCGCTGTAGAAGCCGCGATGGTCGAGGATCCGAACCCCTTGGCCGGTAACCCCATTGGCACGCGGTTCCGGGTTTGGTCCGGGCAGCGGATCCAACACCACCGGCCGAATTCCGGCCAGCCCGAGCTCACACGCCAGCATCAGCCCATTCGGGCCGGCCCCGGCGATGACCACATCATTCATTTAGCCCAGCTTACTAGTGCTGGCGCGTGAGCGACAGTGGTCGCTAGATCGATTGCATGATGGCGGTCGCGACGGCCAGGCCCAGCCCGATCACCGCCGGTGCCGTGTCCGCGGCGCTGTCGGATGCGCGGCCGTGAAAAACGATGGCGCCCAACGCAAGTAGCGAAAGCCCGATCGCAGCCGCGACGCCGATCGGCGCCCAGGCCAAACCCACCAGTACACCGGTGACGCCGGCCAGCTCGAGTAATCCGATCATCCGCCATTGCGCCGGCTTGACGCCGAGATGGTCGCGGATCGCCAGCGATTGCCGGACCCCGAACAGCTTGATCAGACCGGCGAACGCAAAAAGCGCGGCAAGCAACACCGTCACGATTACATCGGCAATCATGACCACACGGTAATCCTCAGCTCGTCAGGCCGGTAGCCGACGCAAAGGCACGCAGCTCACGCTCGATGTCAGATCCGGCGGGCTGATAGACGATTTCGGTGACGCCGCCAGCGGACAGTTCGACGACGCGCTGCGATATCTGCTCGGCGGTGCCCGTCAAACCCGTTGCACTGGCCAGCGGGATGAGATCGGCGACATACGGCTCGTCGCGCGGGTTGGCCTTGACCAGGTGGCCCTCGTGAATGACGAGATGCCGTTCACTCTCGGGGTAGGCCTCGACCGCCTCACGCCACCCGCGGCCACCCGGCAGTCCGTCAACCGCGGCGGCTCCGCCACGCTCGTATACGGCGTGATACATCACCACGACACCGGGGGCCACCGCATCGACGACCCGAGGTGAGGTCAGCTCTTCGCCTTCGTCGAGCACCGTGCCGAAGGCCAGCAATGCCCGCCAATCGGCCACGTCAACCGCGTCGGGTTGAGGCACGGCAGCAGAGAACACGCCGTCACCGAGTTCGGCCGCAACAGCCAACCCCTTCGGGCCGTCCGCGCCGATCAGGATCGGCACCCCGACCGGACGCTTCGCCCCGAAACCGGGCAGATGCATCATGCGGATCGTGGCCCCATCCCATCGGGTGGTCTCGCCGCCCAGCAGCGCTTTCAGGCAGCGCACGTACTCGGCGACCTCACGCCAAGGCAGGGGCCGTTTGCCCAGAGTGAACCGACCGGTGAAGCCCGATCCGACGGCGACCGCCACACGACCCGGCGCCAGCAGCTCCAGCTCGACGATGGCAGCGGCGTTTGTCATGGGATGCCGCAGGCTGGGAATCAGTACGCCCGGCCCAAGGCCGATGCGCGAGGTGCGTTCCGCACACCGGGCAAGGGTGATCCATACATCGGAGCAGATCGCGGGGGAGTCGTAGAGCCACGCTCGCCGGTAGCCGAGAGTTTCGGCGAGCTGCACATGGGTCGGGGTGTCTGACGACGTCGCGAACGCGCAAGAGATGTCCATACCCGGACACTATTCTGCGTCGTCAGCTACCAGACCTTTGACCTGCCGGTAGTAGATGATCTTGCCGCCGCCGGCCCAGTTGCCTTCCGGGACCTCGTGGATCAATGTCCAAATATGCAGCGCCCGTTCGCCTTCCGGCTCGATTCCGGCTGCGGCGCACACCGCGTCGTGTACATCGGCCGCGAGCCGTTCCTTGCGGTCTTGCGACAGCGCGCCTTCGAACACCGTCATCTCGACGCGGAATCGGGGCGCCCCCGCGCCACGCCCACCCACCGACTGCGCCGCCGGGTCCAGTGCGTGCAGGTGTACCAAGGTGTTGTCGCGTAGGAAGGGGGTGTCGGGCGCGCGTTCGGCGCGCAGCAACGCCGTGACGAGTTCGTCGGTCAGCACACCCAGCGCCTGGTCGGTCAACGAGCCACGCACATACGTCAGGTCGATCATCGGCATCGCTTCACCTCACAGCTTTCTCAGCGCGCGCACGACGTTGATGTAAGGCGCGGTCGCGGTAGCGGTTTTACCCAGACTGGGTTGAATGGCGCGGCATTGCCGATCGCGTAGTCGGCATGCACCAACGGCTTTGGGCCGAACCGCGAGTTGATCGTGTTGTGCATGACGCCGACACCGAAACGGGCCATCGTTTCCTCGCTCCTCGGTAGGGTTTGCGACAATAGTTGGGCGGACGCT
>DATJOR010000199.1:0-12567 GCA_035506875.1 Mycobacterium sp. | reverse complement strand
GGCATCTCATCATTCCCGACCTCGGCGTCGACGGGCAGAAGCGGCTCAAAAACGCCCGGGTGCTGGTGATCGGCGCCGGAGGTCTCGGCGCGCCGACGCTGCTTTACCTGGCCGCCGCGGGTGTCGGCACGATCGGCATCGTCGACTTCGACGTCGTCGACGAATCCAATCTGCAGCGCCAGATCATTCACGGGGTGTCTGATATCGGTCGATCCAAAGCGCAGTCCGCGCGTGACTCGATTTCCGAGGTCAACCCGCTGGTGGACGTTCGCCTGCACGAGGAGCGGCTCGAACGGCACAACGCCGTCAACCTCTTCGAGCAGTACGACCTGATCCTCGACGGCACCGACAACTTCGCCACCCGGTATCTGGTCAACGATGC
Source organism: Mycobacterium sp. (assembly GCA_035506875.1). Classification (GTDB taxonomy): domain Bacteria; phylum Actinomycetota; class Actinomycetes; order Mycobacteriales; family Mycobacteriaceae; genus Mycobacterium. The sequence goes on along the minus strand of DATJOR010000199.1, from coordinate 12,185 downwards.
CGCTGTGCTGGCCCACAAGCCCTACGTGTGGGGGTCGATCTACCGGTTCGAAGGTCAGATCTCGGTGTTCTGGGAGGATGCGCCCGACGGACGCGGCCTCAACTACCGCGACCTGTACCCCGAGGCACCTCCGCCGGGCATGGTGCCGTCCTGCGCCGAAGGCGGTGTGCTCGGCATTCTGTGCGCGTCGATCGCGTCGGTGATGGGCACCGAGGCGATCAAGCTGATCACCGGACTCGGCGAGCCGCTGCTCGGCCGGCTCATGGTGTACGACGCGCTGGAGATGAGCTATCGCACCATCGCGATCCGCAAGGACCCGTCCACGCCCAAGATCACCGAGCTGATCGACTACGACGAGTTCTGCGGGGTGGTGTCCGACGACGTGGCCGAGGCGGCTGCCGACTCCACGATCACCCCGCGCGAGCTGCGGGAGCTACTGGAGTCCGGCAAGAAGGTGGCCCTGATCGACGTGCGCGAACCGGTGGAGTGGGACATCAACCACATCGACGGCGCTCAGCTGATTCCGAAGTCGTTGATCAATTCCGGCGAGGGCTTGGCCAAGCTGCCGCAGGACCGGATGCCCGTGCTGTATTGCAAGACAGGTGTGCGCTCAGCGGAGGCCCTGACCGCGCTGAAGAAAGCCGGGTTTGCCGACGCGGTACACCTGCAGGGCGGGATCGTGGCATGGGCCAAACAGATGCAGCCCGACATGGTGATGTACTGACTCGCTGAGCTCGGTCGCGTCCTCGTGTCTAGTCCCGAGAGTTCGCTGGCCGCGATTAGGCTAAACGCGTGACTGTCGAGCCGCCGCCCGAGCATGTGCTGTCGGCGTTCGGTCTGAGTGGGGTGCAGCCCATCCCGTTGGGAGCCAGCTGGGAAGGTGGCTGGCGGTGCGGGGAAGTCGTGTTGTCGATGGTCGCCGACAACGCGCGCGCCGCCTGGTCCGCGCGGGTGCGCGAGACGCTGTTTGTCGACGGCGTGCGGCTGGCCCGGCCGGTGCGGTCGACCGATGGGCGTTACGTGGTTTCCGGCTGGCGAGCAGACACCTTCGTGGCCGGTCAACCCGAGCCCCGGCACGACGAGGTGGTGTCCGCCGCGGTGCGGTTGCACGAGGCCACCGGCAAACTGGAGCGACCCCGCTTCCTCACCCAGGGACCCACGGCGGCGCCGTGGGCCGATGTCGACGTCTTCATCGCCGCCGACCGTGCCGCCTGGGAAGAGCGGCCGCTGCAGTCGGTTCCGCCGGCGGCGCGCGCGGCGTCGCCCAGCGCGGACGGGCAGCGGTCCGTCGAGCTGATCAATCAGCTTGCCGGACTGCGCCGCCCCACCAAGAGCCCCAACCAGCTGGTCGATGGGGATCTCTACGGGACCGTGCTGTTCGCCGGCGCTGCGGCCCCCGGGATCACCGACATCACGCCGTACTGGCGGCCTGCGTCGTGGGCGGCCGGCGTGGTCGTCGTCGACGCGTTGTCTTGGGGCGAGGCCGACGAAGGACTCATCGAACGCTGGAATGCCCTTCCGGAATGGCCGCAGATGCTGTTGCGGGCGTTGATGTTCCGGCTGGCCGTGCATGCGTTGCACCCGCGTTCGACGGCGGCCGCGTTCCCCGGTCTGGCCCGCACTGCCGCTCTGGTGCGTTTGCTTCTCTAGAATTCGTGACGGACCTCGTCCAGGTTAACCCTGCCGTCGACGGCCAGAACACCCTCTGCCCGAAGCAGTTCCAACTGGCGGGTGGTCAGATGCCTTGCGGGACGGCCGGATGCCGTGATCACCCGATGCCAAGGCAGGTCCGATGAGTCCGTACGCATGATCCAGCCGACAATGCGGGGGCTGGAAAGTTCTGCGGCAGAAGCGATATCACCATAGGTGGCGACGTAGCCAGCCGGTATCGATGCAACCAGCGCGCGCACCCGCTCGACTTGTTCGTCCGTCACCGCCGCCACGATCAGGACATCCGTTCGCGGATCAGCGCGGCGACCTCGGCCGGCTTGGCCTCGGCCACCATGTGATCGCAGTCGAAATCTATCAGCCGAAAATCGGCGCCCAATTGGTCTTCCAGGGCGGCGATGAGCCGATCGCTGACATACGGTGGTGACGTCCGTGCACCCCGTACCAACGTCGTGCTGATTCCGTTGGGCGGCAACACGATTTCCCGGGCCAATTCACTCCAGTAAGACATCATCGCGGGCAGGCTGATCCGCCAACCGTACCGCCCGTCGGGCAGCGCGACGAGGTGTTCGGCGACGTCGGCGTCGAGCACCGCAGGATCCACATCGGCCCACGAGCCGTTGGCCTTCTCAGCGCGGGCTTCCGCGGCGTCCGGGTAGTCGGGGGAGGCCAGCATGGCGTCGGCGATCTCCCGCACGCGTCCGCCGTCCAGCCCGACGGCCGCGTCGAGCAGCACCAGAGCGGCGACCCGGTCGGGATGGGCGGCCGCCAGGTGTAGCGCGACCGCTGCCCCGAACGAGTGCGCGACCACCACAACAGGGCCGTCGGCCTGCTGGTCGAGCAGTTCGGCCAGCGCGCAGACGTTCGCGTCGATGGTCCACGGTGCCGCCCACGACGACCTGCCGTGCCCGATCAGATCGGGTGCGGCAACGGTGATCTCGGCCAGGTGCCGGTCCGCCAGCGGTTGCCAGCGCTTCCCGTGCCCGGTCAGCCCGTGCAGGGCCACTAACCGGACCGGCCCGGAGGGACCGTAGCGGTGCACGTGCAGTCGGGTCACGCGTTGATGGTGCCAGTTCGACGAAGGTGCATCGCCGGCCGGGCGGACTTGTCGGACCCTCGTGGTGTCATGCCGCTATGTCTTTCCGCTGGGGTCCTGAGGCGCGCGCCGTGTTGGATCCCGGTTTGCGCGGCGTGGTGCGAGTGCTGGGCGGTCCGGGAACCGGTAAGAGCAGCTTGTTGATCGACGCGGCGGCTGCGCGCATCGACGCCGGGGCCGATCCGGAATCGGTGCTGCTGCTGACGGGTTCGGGCCGGATCGGGGCGCGGGCCCGCACTGCGTTGACGACGACGTTGTTGCGCTCGCAGGACCGCGGCCCGTGCCGTGCCGTCATCCGGGAGCCGTTGGTGCGCAGCGTGCACAGTTACGCGTTCGCCGTACTGCGGCTCGCGGCGCAGCGCGCCGGCGGTCCACCGCCTCGGTTGATCACTGCTGCGGAACAAGACGCGATCATCGCCGAGTTGCTCGCCGGGGAGATCGAGGACGGGACGGCGACGACGACGGCGTGGCCGGCCGAGCTGCGGGCCGCCCTGGGCACCGCGGGGTTCGCCGCCGAACTGCGCGAGTTGCTCACCCGCTGCGCCGAACGAGGGGTGGACCCGCAGCGGCTGCAGCGGCTGGGCCGACTGTGCGGTCGCCCGGAATGGGCAGCCGCGGGCCAGTTTGCGCGCAGGTATGAGCAGGTGATGCTGCTGCGAGCCGCAGTGGGAACGGCTGCCCCACAGGCGACGACGCCGGCGGTCGGGGCCGCCGAATTGGTCGGCGCAGCGCTCGAAGCGTTCGCGGTCGACCCGGAGCTGTTGGCCGCCGAACGCGCCCGCATCGGCGTTCTGCTGGTTGACGATGCCCAGCAGCTCGACCCGCAGGCCGCTGTGCTGGTGCGAGTGCTGGCTGCCGGCGCTGACGTGACGCTGCTCGCCGGTGACCCGGCTCAGGCGGTGTTCGGATTCCGCGGCGCTGAGCCGGCGGCGCTGCTGAGTGACGACGCGCCGGCGATGACGCTGACGACGTCACACCGTTGCGCTCCCGCGGTAGCGCGGGCGGTGTCAGGCATCGCCGGCCGGCTTGGCGACGGCGGCGAAATCGGCGGCAGCGGAGACGATCCCGGTTCAGTCGACGTGCGGTTGGCCGCGTCCGCGGGTGCGGAGGCGGCGTTGATCGCCGATTCGTTGCGACGCGCACACCTCATCGATGGGGTGCCGTGGTGGCAGATGGCGGTCATCGTCCGGTCCGTGCCGCGCGCCGCCGCCGGGTTGTCCCACGCGTTGGCGCGGGCCGGAGTTCCGGTCGCCAGGCCGGCGGTCGCTGGGTTGCTGGCCGAGCAGCCCGCTGCGAAGGCGCTGCTGACGGTACTGGCTGCCACCGCCGACGAGCTGACCGGTGAGCGTGCGCTGACACTGCTGACCGGGCCGATCGGGCGCGTCGATCCGATTTCGCTTCGCCAGCTGCGGCGGACGCTGCGCCGCGCCGGCATGGACGGGCCGCCAAGAGAATTCGGTGAGCTGCTGGTATGGGCCTTGGACGGCGGACTTTCCCGACTGACCCCGACTCAGGTCCGGTCGCTGCGACGGGTGCGCGCGGTGCTGGACGCCGCAGCCCTCTGTCACGCGCGCGGCGAAGATCCTCGTTACGTCCTATGGGCGGCGTGGTGCCGTTCGGGTCTGCAGCGTCGCTGGCTGACGGCGTGTGAGCGTGGCGGACCGTCCAGTGCTCAGGCCGGCCGGGATCTCGACGCGGTGACGGCCCTGTTCGACGCCACCGATCAATACCTGTCGCGTACGGCCGGCACGTCGTTGTCCGGCTTGATCGACCATCTGAATGCACTACAAACGCCTGCCGGCGCCGTCGAGCCCGTGACCGGAGCTGAGCAGGTCACCGTGCTCAGCGCGCACGCAGCGCTAGGCTATGAGTGGGACATGGTCGTCATCGCCGGCCTCCAGGAAGGATTGTGGCCCAACACAATCCCACGCGGCGGCGTGCTCGGGACGCAGCGGCTGCTGGATGTCCTCGACGGGGTCAGCGAGAACGCCTCGATGCGGGCACCGCTACTGACCGAGGAGCGGCGGCTGTTGGTGGCAGCGATGGGCCGGGCGCGCAGGCGGCTGGTGGTGACGGCGGTAGACGGCGAGGCGAGCGACGGCGGCGAGGCCTCGTTGCCCTCGCCGTTCTTCTTCGAGGTCGCGCAGTGGGCCACCGGCAGCGAAGATGCGTCGCTGCAACCGGTTACGGCGCCGCGGGTGCTGTCGACGTCCGCCGTGGTGGGCCGGCTGCGCGGGGTGGTATGCGCACCGCAGGGCGCGGTGAGCGACGCGGTGCGTGATTGCGCGGCAACACAATTGGCGCGGCTGGCCGTGGCAGGCGTGCCGGGTGCTGACCCGGCCGGGTGGCACGGCATGACACCGGTCAGCACCGCCGAGCCGCTGTGGAACAGGGAAGATCGCGAAGATCACACCGTCACCCTGACTCCGTCGAGCCTGCAGACGCTGACCGACTGTCCGCTGCGCTGGCTGGCCGAACGCCACGGCGGGACTGACGCCCGCGACCTGCGCTCCACGGTCGGCTCGGTGCTGCATGCGCTGGTCGCCGAACCGGCGGGCAGCGAGTCGCAACTGCTGGCCGCCCTGGAAAGGGCCTGGCAGCATCTGCCTTTCGAATCCCGTTGGTATTCGGCCAACGAGCTGGCCCGCCATCGCGCGATGATCCAGGCCTTCCTGGCGTGGCGGGACCAGACCCGCGGCGAGCTGACCGAGGTGGGCGTCGAAGTCGATGTCGACGGCGTGCTTGACGGGCGGGGTGGTGCAAGCGTGCGACTGCGCGGCCGGGTCGATCGGATCGAACGCGACGCCGCCGGCCGATTGGTGATCGTCGACGTCAAAACCGGCAAGACGCCAGTCAGCAAGGACGACGCACAGCGACATGCCCAGCTGGCCGCCTACCAGCTGGCGGTGGCCGAAGGCCTTGTCGCGCAAGGCGACGAGCCGGGCGGCGCGCGGCTGCTGTACCTGGGCAAAGCCGGGTCCGCGGGCGCGACCGAACGCGAGCAGGACCCGTTGACGCCCGAGGCGCGCGACGAGTGGCGCAACCTGGTCCGCAAGGCGGCCGAGGCGACCGCCGGGCCGCAATTCGTTGCCCGGGTCAACGACGGCTGCAGCCACTGTCCACTGCGGCCGAGCTGCCCGGCCCACACCGAGGGGGCGATGTGACGGCGATGGTTGCAGCACGCTACAGCCCAGCCGAATTAGCCTGTGCGCTCGGTCTTTTCGAGCCGACCACGGAACAGGCGGCGGTCATCGCCGCGCCGCCGGGGCCGCTGGTGGTGATCGCCGGGGCCGGTGCCGGGAAAACCGAGACGATGGCGGCGCGGGTGGTGTGGCTCGTCGCCAACGGCTACGCCGAACCCGGCCAGGTCCTGGGGCTGACCTTCACCCGCAAGGCCGCCGGTCAGCTGCTGCGACGGGTCCGCTCCCGGCTGGCCCGGCTCAGCGGCACCGGATTGACCATCGGCAGCCAGCCCGGCCCGCCACCCGGTGAGCCCGTCGGCACGCCCACCGTCAGCACCTATCACGCGTTCGCCGGCACACTGCTGCGCGAATACGGTCTGCTGTCCTCGGATTCAGCACAGCCCGTGGAGCCCGACACCCGGTTGCTCAGCGAGACCGAGCTGTGGCAGCTGGCATTCGACGTCGTCAACCGATACAACGGGGAGCTGCACACCGACAAAACCCCGGCCACGGTGACCTCGATGGCGCTGCGGCTCTCGGGTCAGCTCGCCGAGCACCTGGTCGACACCGGTCAGCTCCGCGACACGCATGTCGAGCTCGAGCGGCTGGTGCACACCCTGCCGGCGGGCCGCTACCAACGTGACCGCGGACCCAGCCAGTGGCTGCTGCGGATGCTCGCCACTCAGGCCGAGCGCGCCGAGTTGGTGCCGCTGATCGACGCGTTGCACCGGCGGATGCGGGCCGAGAGGGTGATGGACTTCGGCGCACAGATGGCCTACGCCGCGCGGTTGGCGACAACGGTGCCGCACGTCGGTGAGCAACTGCGCGCCCGCTACCGGGTGGTGCTGCTCGACGAATACCAAGACACCGGATACGCCCAGCGTATCCTGCTGTCGTCGCTGTTCGGCGGCGGCGTAGACGATGAGCTGGCGTTGACCGCCGTCGGCGACCCCATCCAGTCCATCTACGGGTGGCGCGGCGCCTCGGCGACCAACCTGCCGCGGTTCACCACCGACTTCCCCTGGTCCGACGGCAGCCCGGCGCCGGTTCTGGAATTGCGCACCAGCTGGCGTAATCCGCCACGGGCGCTGCACGTCGCCAACGCCGTATCGGCGGATGCGCGGCGACGATCGGTGGCGGTGCGCGCGCTTCGCTCACGCCCGGACGCCGCGCCCGGCAGCGTGCGGTGCGCTTTGCTGGCCGATGTGCAGGCCGAACGGGAATGGGTTGCTGATCATCTGCAGCGGCGCTATCAGCGGGCCGTCGGCGACGGGGTTGTGCCGCCGACCGCCGCGGTTCTGGTGCGGCGCAACGCCGACGCCGCACCGATGGCCGCCGCGCTGCGCGCCCGGGGCATCCCGGTGGAGGTGGTCGGACTAGCCGGGTTGCTGTCGGTGCCCGAGGTCGCCGACGTGGTGGCGATGCTGCGGCTGGTTGCCGACCCGAGCGCCGGTGCGGCGGCAATGCGGGTGCTCACCGGTCCGCGGTGGCGGCTGGCGGCCCGCGATATCGCGGCGCTGTGGCATCGGGCCCGCGCCCTCGACAGCGGGCAAGCCGTGGCGGTCGCAAGCGCCGAACGGATCGCCGAGGCGGCCGGGCCGGACGCCGATACCGCGGGCCTGGCCGACGCGATCGCCGACCCCGGCCCGGCTGGCGACTATTCGACGGCGGGGTATCGGCGTATCGCCGCGCTCGCAGAGGAATTGAGCATGCTGCGCGGCCACCTCGGCCATCCACTTGCCGACCTGGTCGCCGAGGTGCGTCGGCTGCTCGGCGTCGACTGTGAGGTCCGCGCGGCGCTGCCGGCGGCGTCGGGGTGGGCGGGCACCGAGCAACTCGACACCTTCGCCGACGTGGTCAACCGCTACGCCGAGACCACCGCCGCGGCATCCCTCGACGGTCTGCTGGCCTACCTGGATGCCGCCACGGTCGTCGAGAACGGCTTGCCGCCGGCCCAGATCACCGTCGCCCAGAATCGGGTGCAGGTGCTGACCGTGCACGCTGCGAAGGGTTTGGAGTGGCAGGTGGTCGTGGTGCCACACCTGTCGGCCGGGGTGTTCCCGTCGACCGCGCAGCCGCGGACCTGGCTCACCGACGCCGCCGACCTTCCGCCGCTGCTGCGCGGCGATCGTGCGTCGGCGGGTGTGCACGGCGTCCCAGTTCTGGACACGTCGGATGTGACCGATCGAAAGCAGCTGTCGGACAAGATATTCACGCACCGTCGTCAACTGGAGCAACGTCGCCTCGACGAGGAGCGCAGGCTGCTCTACGTCGCCATTACCCGCGCCGAGGACACCCTGCTGGTGTCCGGCCATCATTGGGGCGCCACCGGAATCAAGCCGCGCGGCCCGTCGGATTTCCTGACCGAGATCAAAGACATCATCGACCGGTCGGCGGCGGATGCCGGTGAGGCATGCGGGGTCGTCGAGCAGTGGGCGCCGGCGCCGGCGGATGGCGAACGAAACCCGTTGCGTGACAGCATTCATGAAGCGATGTGGCCCGCAGACCCGCTGGACGGTCGCGGGGCCGACGTGCAACGCGGGGCGGCGCTGGTGGCCGCGGCGATGTCGTCGGACGCGCCGGCGCCGCCGATCGACGCCGACACCGAAGGTTGGGCAGCCGACGTCGACGCGCTGCTTGACGAGCGAGCCCGCGCCGCGCGACCTCCGGCGCAAACGTTACCCAGCCAACTGTCGGTGAGCAGCATGGTGGACCTGGCCCGCGAGCCGGAGCACGCCGTGCAGCGGCTGATGCGCCGGCTGCCGACACGACCCGACCCGCATGCGTTGCTGGGCAGTGCATTTCACGAGTGGGTCCAGCGGTTCTACGGCGCCGAGCGACTGTTCGACCTCGGCGACCTGCCCGGTGCGGCAGACACCGAAACCGCCCAGCACGACGCCGATGAGCTGGCCACTTTGCAGACGGCCTTCCTCGCGTCGCCATGGGCCGCCCGGACGCCGGTCGACGTCGAGGTGCCGTTCGAGATGGCCATCGACGGCACCGTGGTGCGTGGCCGCATCGACGCGGTGTTCGCCGACCCGGACGGCGGCGCCACCGTCGTCGACTGGAAGACCGGTGAACCACCGCATGGCCCGGAGGCCAAACGCCAGGCGGCTATCCAGCTCGGCGTTTACCGGCTAGCCTGGGCCGCATTGCATGGATGCCCGGAATCGTTGGTACGCACCGCTTTTCACTGTGTCCGCACGGGAGTTACCGTCGTCCCCGATGTGCTGCCGGAGCCGGACGAGTTGGCCGCGTTGCTGGCCGGGACAATCAGTTAGGCGTTGCGCCGGACCTTGAGCGCCTCAGTGATCATCGGGATCTGCAGCGGCAGGCGGGCGATGGCGGCAATCCGCATCGGCCATGGCTTGTCCCACCACAGTCGAACCATGTTGATGTTGGCCGGGAACACACAGATGAATAGCGCGACAGCCGCAAGCGCAGCGTTCCGCCGAGTGCGTCGGGCCAGCAGCAGTGCGCCGATACTGACTTCGGCGACGCCGGACGCGTAGGTGTAGAACCGCGGGCTTCCGGGTAGCTCGGCGGGGATGATGTCGTCGAATGGTTTCGGCGCTAAAAAGTGAACGGTGCCGACGCCGAGCAGCAGCGCCGCGATTCGGTACGCGGCGCTCTGGCTGGCGTGACGTCGAGCTACGGGTGTGATGGTGGTCATGGTTACATTGTGTCGTGCGCCGGGTCGAGCCGATGAACTGTGGCCAAAGCTAGTCGTCGGCGAAGCGATCTCGACGAGTCGCTGACCGCGCAGCCGTCGTATGCGCTGGTCGGCGTGCTGCGTGTGCCAGAGATTCCTATCGGCCCGGTCCGCGCCATCTGGCGGCGTGTCCTCCTCGCACTGCTCGCGTTGCTTTTCGCGGTGATCACCGTCTACATCACCCGCGACGGCTACGTCGACGTGCGCGCCAGTCGAATGTCGCTTCTCGACTGTGTGTACTTCGCGACGGTGTCATTGACCACCACCGGCTATGGCGATGTCACCCCGTTCTCGGAGTCGGCGCGGCTGACCAACATCTTGATCATCACGCCGCTGCGAATCGTGTTCATTGTGGTGTTGGTTGGCACGACGCTTCAGGTGCTCACCGAACGGTCCCGGCAGGCGTGGAAGATTCAACGTTGGAGGAGCAGAGTGCGCAACCACACCGTCGTGGTCGGTTACGGCACCAAAGGAAAATCTGCCGTCGCCGCGATCCTTGACGACGACGCCGCAGGCAAAGACGTCATCGTCGTCGACACCGATAAGGCCGCGCTGGACCACGCGTCCAACGCCGGCCTGGTGACCGTGCACGGTGACGCCACCCGGTCGGATGTGTTGCGTTTGGCGGCTGTCCAGCACGCGTCGTCGATCATCATCGCCACCAGTCGCGACGACACCGCGGTGCTGGTCACCCTGACCGCCCGCGAGGTCGCGCCCAGCGTCAAGATCGTCACGTCCGTTCGGGAGGCTGAAAACCAGCACCTGCTCAAGCAATCCGGCGCGGACTCGGTGGTCGTCTCCTCGGAGACGGCCGGCCGGCTGCTCGGCGTGGCCACTACAACGCCCAGCGTCGTCGCGATGGTTGAAGACCTGCTGACGCCGGCCGAGGGACTCGCCATCGCCGAACGCGATGTTGAGCATGCCGAAGTCGGCGGCTCGCCACGGCATCTGCCCGACATCGTGCTCGGCGTGGTCCGCCACGGCCAGCTGCTGCGCGTCGACTCGCCCGAAGTCGACTCCATCGAAGTCGGCGACCGGCTGCTCTATGTCCGAAGTGTGGGGAAGTAAGGCGTGGCGATCGCAAGCGCGGCGGAGCCGGGCGCGGCGGGTCGCCACCAGGAGGCGTAGCGACGTGGATTTCCAATTGCACAGCGTGCCGTTGTTGTCTCGCATCGGCGCCGACCGCGCCGACCAAGTACGCACCGATGTCGACGCCGCCACCGCGGGCTGGGCCGAAGCGGCCCTGCTTCGGCTGGACTCGCGCAATCAGGTGATGGTCGCGGGGGGCCGCGTGCTGCTCGGCAGCGCGAAGGCTCTCGCTGACAAGCCGCCGCCCGACGCGGTGTTCCTGGGCCGTCTCGAGGACGGTCGCGACGTCTGGGCGGTCCGGGGTCCGCTTCAAGCACCCGACGATCCCGACGTCCAAGCCGAGGTGGCCGACCTTCGCCGAGGCGGCCAGCTCTTCGACGACGTCGGCGCGCAGCTGGTGTCGTCGGCTGCTGCGCTGCTGAATTGGCATGCGAGCGCCCGGTTCAGCTCGGTGGACGGCTCGCCCACTAAACCGATCCGAGCCGGCTGGGCCCGGGTCAATCCGGTCACCGGTCACGAGGAATTTCCGCGCATCGACCCCGCCGTGATCTGCCTGGTGCACGACGGCGGCGACCGCGCGGTGCTGGCCCGCCAAACCGTGTGGCCGCAGCGGATGTTTTCGTTGTTGGCCGGATTCGTCGAAGCCGGCGAGGCGTTCGAAACCTGCGTGGCACGCGAGATCCGCGAAGAAATCGGGCTGACGGTCCGCGACGTGCGCTACCTCGGCAGCCAGCCCTGGCCGTTCCCGCGCTCACTGATGGTCGGCTTCCACGCGATCGGCGATCCCGATCAGGAATTCTCCTTCAACGACGGGGAGATCGCCGAGGCCGCGTGGTTCACCCGCGACGAGGTCCGCGCCGCGCTGGCCCTCGGCGACTGGAGTAGCGCCGAGGACGCCAAGCTGCTGCTGCCCGGCTCGGTGTCGATCGCCCGGGTGATCATCGAATCCTGGGCCGAAGCGGGCTGAACCTACCCGGCCAGCGCAGCGAGCTTGGCCTTGATCTCTTTCGCGGCCGGGTTGGTCATCGTCGAGCCGTCGGCGAACTTCACGGTCGGAACCGTGTGGTTGCCGCCGTTTACTGAGCCGACAAAGTCGGCGGCCGCGGGGTCGTGTTCGATGTCAACTTCGTCGTAGGCGATGCCGTCGGCCTTCAACATGGTCTTGAGCCGATAGCAGTAGCCACACCACGTCGTGGTGTACATCGTCAAAGAAGCGCTGGACGCGCTGGAAGAACTAGCCATAGTCGGTCAAACATAACGTGTGTCCGCGTTATGCCGCGGCGTGGCGCTGCCCGGTGTTTGTCGGCGACCACTGCCAAGATGGACGCCATGCCGGTGATCTCAGACCCATTGATTGCCGACCTCGATGACGAACAGCGCGAGGCCGTGCTGGCTCCGCGCGGACCGGTCTGCGTGCTGGCCGGTGCGGGCACCGGCA
>DATJOR010000198.1:0-7466 GCA_035506875.1 Mycobacterium sp. | reverse complement strand
TCACGGCCGATTTGGAGGCCATCTTCGATGAGCACCGCCCGGAGGTGGTGTTTCATCTGGCCGCGCAGATCGACGTGCGGCACTCCGTGTCCGACCCACAATTCGACGCGTCGGTGAACGTGATCGGTACCGTGCGGCTCGCCGACGCGGCCCGCCGCGCCGGGGTGCGTAAGGTCGTGCACACGTCGTCGGGCGGATCGATCTATGGCACCCCGCCGTCGTACCCGACCAGCGAAGCCGTTCCCACCGATCCGGCGTCGCCGTATGCGGCGGGCAAGGTCGCGGGGGAGATCTACCTCAACACGTTCCGCCATCTGTACGACCTGGAGTGCTCGCACATCGCGCCGGCCAATGTCTACGGCCCGCGTCAGGACCCACACGGCGAGGCCGGGGTGGTGGCCATCTTCGCCCAGGCGCTGCTGTCCGATAAGCCGACCAAGGTGTTCGGCGACGGTTCCAACACCCGCGATTATGTGTTCGTCGACGATGTAGTGGATGCTTTCATCAAGGCATCCGGCTCAGCCGGCGGCGGGCAGCGGTTCAACGTCGGCACCGGTGTGGAAACTTCGGACCGCCAACTGCATTCAGCGGTGGCCGCGGCCGTCGGTGCGCCCGACGATCCGGAATTTCATCCGCCACGGCTGGGCGATTTGAAGCGGTCCTGCCTCGATATCGGTTTGGCTGAACGGGTTTTGGGCTGGCGCCCACGGGTGGCGCTCGACGAGGGCATCCGTCGCACCGTGGAGTACTTCCGGCGGAAGCATACCCGCTAGCGAGCTGCCATAGCGGTCAACCCCGTGTCGCGATGCCCATAAGCGTGCCCAACCCATATCGATCAGGCGGTGCAGCGGTCAGCATTTGCAAAAGTGTTCGGCGCTAAGGGGATTGCGGTGACCGCAGACGCTCACGGTGGCGATCGCCGGATTGGTTGTCGTTGCCGCTGTTTCGGTCGGACTGGTGTCGGTCACTTCTCGCGCGTTGCATTGGGGCGTAGGCGCAGGCTGATCAGTCCGGCGCTTGCGCGCCTTCCAGTGCCACGGCGCGCGCCAGTCGCGCATAACGCAGTTCCAGGTCTTTGAACCGCAGGTAGGTGCTGAGTGTGGTGAAGCTGAACGCGATGATTAGCGCGTAGAGCATCAGGTCGGTGCCGCGATCCACACCGAGCCAATGCGCCACCACGGTGGTGTCGTTCGGCCGCAGCACGGCGTACACACCGCCGAGAACGAACACCAGATAACCGACTTTGACCCAGGCTTTCGACTGGGCGCTGCGACGAGAGCGCAGCAGATAAACCAGTAACGCGATGATCGAGGTGATCAGCAGACCCTGGATCCAGTTCATCGCGGCATCCTTCCTCGCAGAAATCCGTCGAAAATGATGTTGACGCCGTTCAGCAGCGGCTGGCCCTTTGATTGCGAGTATTCGGTGTAGAGCACTTCGACGGGTTCTTCGGCCACGCGCCAACGGTTTTCGGCGATCAGCATGATGAATTCGGTCGCGTGGCTCATTCCGCTCATCGTGATGTTCAGACCGTCGGCGACGGTCTTGTTGAACACCCGCAGGCCGTTATTGGTGTCGGTCAATCCCAGCCTGCGGCCGCGCGGGCTCAGCCGGGCGGCGGTCTGCAGCACAATACGTTTCAATAGCGGCGGCCTGGCGACGCCCGGGCCGAATCGAGTGCCGATGACGACGTCGACGTCGTCGGCGCGGAGCCGGTCGATCATCGTGACGAGGTCCTTCACGCGGTGCTGACCGTCGGCGTCGAAGGTGGCGAAAACCTGCGCACCGGGCTGGCGTCGGGCGTACTCGACGCCGGTCTGGATTGCCGCGCCCTGGCCCAGATTCACCGGGTGGCGCACCAGATGCGCCCCGGCCTTCAGCGCGACGTCGCCGGTACCATCGGCGCTGCCGTCGTCCACGCACACGACATTCGGGAAAACCGAGCGCAGGTCGGCGATGACGTCGCCGATCACGCCGGCTTCGTTGAAAGCTGGGACGACGATCCAAACGTTGCGCGTTTCGCTGAGCATTTCGTGCATTTCAAGCCCACAAGCTACACGCCTGTTCGTCCGACGCGGCTGATCAGCCGCGTCGGGCGCGACAGCGCGGCCAGATGCACGGCGATACCGACCAGCGGACCGCACAGCAACGCCACCACGGTGCGGGTCTCCAGCGGCAGCGGCAACAACAGCAGCAGCGTCGACGCCACCGTCGCCCCGACCCAGCCCAGCGCGTAGGTGCGATGCATCGCAGCCGCCACCGTGGCGGCGCCGGTCAGCGTCAGCATGGCGATAGCAACAGCAGCGGCCGTCAACCAGGCCAGCAGCGCGCCGCCAGCGTGGTAGTCGGGCCCGAAGCCGACTCGCAGCAGCCAGGGCCCGACCAGGCCCGCGGCCAGCACGCCGAGCGCGCCGATCCCGGCGACCAGCGCCGCCGGTGCGATCAGCGCGCGCAGCCGCTCGGTGCGCTCGTCGACGAAGTGCGCGATCAGATTGCCCTGCATAGCGGTCAGCGGCACCAGCAGCGGCGCGCGGGTCAGGGTGACCGCCAGGATGACCACCCCGCCGTCGGCGCCAAGCTGGTTGGAGGTCGCCTTCAGCAGCACCGGGAAACCCATCACCAGAATCGCGCTGGCACCGGCGGCGGTGATCGAGTGCGCCGCTCCGCGCAGGAAGGTCGCGGCGCCGCCCGCGGTCAGCAGCCGGGCCGCGGACCGGGTGGTCGGTGAGGCCACGATCATGATCAGCCACGCCAGTGCGCCCGCGACCGTGGCCCACAGGAAGCCGACCAGGCCCCACCCGATCACGAAGGTAGCCGCCGCGACCGCCACCCGGATGACGGCGTCGGTCACCATCAGCGCCCCGTACTGCGTCCAGTGGTTGGTCCCGGCCAGCATGCCCAACAACGTGGCGTGCAAGCAGAACCCGGCCAGCCCGACGCTGAGCAGGCCCACCGAAAGCCAGTGGGCTTCGGCGAACACCCGACCGCTCCACAGCGGTGAGCTGCCGGCGATCACCAGCGCCGCGCCGATCCCGACCATTCCGGCGACCCGCAATGGGTGGGTGCGCCGGTCCGGCAAGACTTCCGCGTACCCTGCGGCGCGCACTTCCCGCGTGGTCTCCTGCAGCAGGCCGTTCGCGGCCCCGGTGACTAAGCCGAACGCTCCCCAGAAGACGGCGAAGACGGAAAAGCCGGCCGGAGCCAGATCCCGGGCGGCCAGGTAGACCACCGCGTAGCCGCACAGGGCGGTGAGCGCGGTCGCGGCGCCGACCCGGGCCATGCTGCTGCGGGCGATAGGGCTGGCGGAGGCAGCGATGCCGGGGCTGCCGCCCACTTCGGTCACGGTTTGAAAATACTCACAGCCTTCACCGCGCTCTGCACGCTGCGCCGACCCCGACCTGACAGACTGTGCGCAGAGGGGAGTATTCCTCGCACCGCGGTGTCGTCATCACGTCACCCACCGCCGGGCGACCGGTGCCGCGGGCCTTTGCGACTGTGGTCGCGACGGTGGAAGAGACCTCTGGCGTTGCAGTGCATTTCAGCGACCGGAGGCCCCTGTTGTTCGTGTCCGTGCTCGAATGGGTCGTCACTTTGGGTGTGACGGCTGCCGTGCTCCTCTTCGACATCGCGGTGATGGCGCGCCGCTCCGGGAAACCGACGATGCGCAATTGCACGATCGCGTTGTCGGCTTATGTCGGACTGGCGGTGTGTTTTGGACTCTGGACGTGGTACTTCCACGGGCAGGCGTTCGCCTTGCAGTTCTTTGCGGGCTGGCTCACCGAGTACAGCCTGTCGATCGACAACCTGTTCGTCTTCGTCGTCATCATGACGAGCTTCAAGGTGCCCGAGGTCTATCAGCGGCAAGCGTTGTTCGTCGGCATTGTGATCGCGCTGATTTTCCGCGGCATTTTCATCGCGCTCGGCGCGGCGGCCATCCAGCGGTTCTCGTGGGTTTTCTACCTTTTCGGCGCATTTCTGGTTTACACCGCGATCAGGTTGGCGCGCGGCGCCAAGCATGACACGAACGTGGAGAATGCGGCCGTCGGGTTCGCTCGCCGCCACTTGAACGCCACCGACACCTGGCATGGGCTTCGGCTCTACGTCAAGGAGGGTTCGCGGCGGTCGATGACCCCGATGTTTCTCGTCGTCCTCGCACTCGGCGTCGCCGACCTGATCTTCGCGCTGGACTCCATTCCTGCGATCTTCGGGCTTACCCGCGAGGCCTATTTGGTGTTGGCCGCCAACGTCTTCGCGTTGATGGGACTGCGGCAGCTGTACTTCCTGCTCGCACATTTGTTGCAGCGACTGGTTTATCTGTCCAAAGGCCTTGGCGTCATCTTGTTGTTCATCGGCATCAAGTTGATACTGCAGGCGTTGCGGGACAACGATTTACCGTTCATCAACGGCGGCAAGCCTGTCGACGTTCCTGAGGTCCCGACGCTGTTCACGCTGGCGTTCATCGTGGTAACGATCGCCATCACCGCAGCAGCCAGCCTCTACAGCACTCGTGACCGCGTTTAGGCCTCGATTGCGCTGGCGATGCGTCGCTCGATGCTGGCCCGTGCCGGGGGCGGCAACACGACCAGCCCGTCGAGCTCCCTGCTGGCCCGCGCATAGGCGTGCTGCCGTTCCTGTGGGGAAGCGGCCTCGTCCTCGGCAAGCTGCAGCAGGTGCTGGGCTCGCGCCAGACGTTGTTGATCGTCCTCGGAGAAGTCGCTGCGACGCCGGCGAATCGCCTCGGCCTCGGCGACCTCGAACGCGCCGACGTAGTCGTGCACGGCGTCGCGGTATTCCAGTTGCGCGGTCCGATCGCTGAGCAGGTCCTCGGGCCGGTCCGGGCGCAGTAGCTCGGCCTGCCGCTTCGCGTCGTGGAAAGCGACGGTCAGCGGATTGCGCATGTCGGTCATCAATGGGAAGTCGAGCAGTTTGGCGATGTCAACTTCATAGTCCAGCCAGCGCGCATCGGTCCGATCATGCACGGCGAGGAGCTTGGCGATCTCGCGCCGGTAGCCGTCGGCGTTGTCGCGCTTCCGACCGGATGCCTCCGCGATCGCGACCTTGGCCTGCTGCTTCAGCCGGTACCGCTCCAGCCGTCGATCTGCTCGGCGCTCGTTGGCCGCGGCGATCGCGCGCACGCTCCCGCCGATCGCACCACCCAGCGGGAACACCAGCCACCAGAAATTCTCAGCGAAATGAAACAGCGGGCTCACATTGTCAGGATGCCACTTGCGGCGTTACCGGCTCGACCCTAAATCCCGGTAGATCAACGTCGCGAATTTCGCTGTGCGCGAAGATCAGTGTCCGCCTGCCTTGAACCGCTCTATGGACCGCTGCACCTCTTCTTCGGCTTCTTTACGGCCCACCCAGTCGGCGGCCTTCACGTACTTGCCCGGCTCGAGCGCCTTGTACTGCGAGAAGAAGTGCTTGATCTCGTCCAGCTCGTACTCCGGGACGTCGCCGAGGTCCTTGATGTGGTCCCAACGGTGGTCCTTGGCCGGTACGCACAGCACCTTGTCGTCGCCGCCGGCTTCGTCGGTCATCCGGAACATGGCCACCGGCCGCGCCTTTACGATTACGCCCGGGAACACCGACTGGGGAAGCAGCACCAGGGCGTCCAGCGGGTCGCCGTCCTCGCCCAGGGTGTCGTCGATGAAGCCGTAATCCGTCGGATAGGCCATCGACGTGTAGAGATAGCGGTCCAGGAAAACCCGTCCCGTCTCGTGGTCGACCTCGTATTTGTTTCGTGAACCTTTGGGGATCTCGATGATGACGTCGAATTGCACCGGCTCGGCTCCTTCGCCTGGGGTGGTCGCTGCGCGTCAACCCTAGTCCAGGGATTCGGCGCGTCGTTGGGCACAATAGGCGCAAAGAAGTCAGGAGAGCCATGCGTCCCACTCAGTGGCGGCCGTCCACGCACCTGATGGTGGGAGCGGGCGTGCTGGTGATCGTCGCTGCGGTTGTCGCGGCAGCCGCGTTGTTCACCGCCCGCGGTCGCGGCGCAAGCGGCCCCCAGGTCCCACCGCCGCCGCCCGCCGTCACCGCCAAGCCGAGCATCGTCCCGGTGGCCGCCACCGCTCCGGTGCCGACCCAGTCGGCGCTGGCCGCCGCGCTGGCGACGGTGGTGGCCGACCCCAACCTGGGCAAGCTCGGCGCCCGGGTCACCGACGCGATGACCGGCGAAGAGCTCTGGCAGCAGCAAGACGACGTGCTGATGCAGCCGGCGTCGACAAACAAAACCCTCACCTCCGCCGCAGCGCTGTTGGCGCTGAACCGCGACGCCCGGGTCACCACTCGTGTCGTCGCCGCCGACCAGCCGGGGGCCTCTGGAGTCATCGTGCTGGTCGGTGGCGGCGACCCGACGCTGTCCGGGGCCCCGCCCGGGCAGGACACCTGGTATCACGGCGCGGCGCGGATCAGTGATCTCGCCGACCAGGTCCGCCGCAGCGGCGTGACGCCGACGGCGGTGCAGGTGGACACGTCGCTGTTCAGCGGTCCGACCTTCGCGCCCGGCTGGGATCCGGCCGACATCGGGGGCGGCGATATCGCGCCGATCGAATCGGTCATGCTCGACGCCGGGCGTGTCCAGCCGGCGACCGACCAGTCGCGCCGGTCGGTGACCCCGGCGCTGGACGCCGGACACGCGCTGGCAACCTTGCTCGGCGTCGACCCCCGCCAGGTGACCATCGCCCCCCATCCCGCGCCCTCCGGTGCGCGTCAGCTGGCCGCGGTCCGCTCGGCGCCACTGATCGAGCGGCTGAACGAAATGATGAGCGTCTCCGACAACGTGATGGCCGAATGCATCGCCCGTGAGGTGGCGGCTTCGATGCAACGGCCGCTCAGCTTCACCGGCGCCGTCGACGCGGTGACCAACCGGTTGAGCACCGCGCACATCGACACCAGCGGCCTGGCATTGCAAGACTCCAGCGGCTTGTCCGTCGACGATCGGCTCAGCGCCAAGACCCTCGACTCCGTCGTGCAAGGGGCAGCGGGGCCCGGTCAGCCCTCGCTGCGCGCACTGCTCGACTTGTTGCCGATCGCCGGCGGCAGCGGCACGCTGTCCGATCGTTTCCTCGATGCCACCTTCCACGCCGCCGGGCCGGCCGGATGGTTGCGGGCCAAAACAGGCTCGTTGACGGCCATTAACGCGTTAGCTGGGGTGGTGACCGATCGCAGTGGACGCGTGTTGACCTTCGCGCTGATCTCCAACGACGCCGGTATGACCGGCCGCACGGCGATCGACGCGGTGGCGAGCACTCTATGGTCGTGTGGATGCGCAACATGACCGCGTCAACGGAGTTGACCGTCGGGCGCACGGTCGACTGGGGGTTCGCGGCGACGGTCGGCCAACGGCTGGCCCGTCCCGGCCCGCCGTCCACCGACTACACCCGTAACCAGGTCGTCGACAACCTAGCGACCGCCGCCAAAGCAGCGGAACCCCCGGTGCGCGACGTCACGGGCCTGCAGAC
>DATJOR010000197.1:0-9069 GCA_035506875.1 Mycobacterium sp. | reverse complement strand
AACGCCGCCGGGCACGAAGGCTGGGAGATCGTGAACTCTTCCGTCCAACGGACTCAGGTCGTCCACCACTTCAAAGAATATGACCAAGTCGGAGACCGTCTTTTCGAGTGGGGCATCGTTTGCACCCTGAAGCGGCCCCTTCCGCCTGAATAAGCGCGGCTACTGCCCGGACGCGGCGGCGTAGTCCGCGTCGAAGGTCGATTCCACGGCGGCGATCAGGTCTGGCGCGATGGCGGTGTCCAGGGCTAGTGACAATTCACGGTTTTCGACAAGGCTTGTGGTGGAGAGGTTTTGGCTGCCGATGATGAGTGCGGTGTTGTCGGTGAGCAGAATTTTCTCGTGCATGTAAAGCGCCGATTCGGTATCGGGGAATAGGTGCACCGAGCAGCCGGCGGCTGACACTTCCGCGATGCCCTTGCTCCACGCCGGGTTCTCGGTCAGTACGATCCGGCACTGCACACCGCGGCGTGCGGCTTTGTCCAGGGCGGAGAGCACGGGGCGGTCTTTGAGTTCCTCGCTGGTGACATCGATGCTGTGAGCGGCCTGGTCGATGCGCTGCAAGAAGGTGGCGCGCGCCATCGGCGACCAGACCAGGTTCGGTGCGGCGGTGGCCGGTGGTGGCCTCCCGGATGGGGCGGCGGAGTAGTCGGTGTCGAACGTCGCGGCAATCGCCCCCACGTCGACGGGATTGGTGTCCAGCACCCAGGCGTCGCGACTGCTCGAGTAGTACTGCGGTGTCAGATTTCCGGTGCCGACTGCGGCGGTGGCGTCGTCGATGGTGATGGTCTTCTGGTGATAGATCACCCCGTTAGGAGCCCATTTCACGCCCACGCCGGCACCGCTAAGTTGTTGGAAGGTAGCGGTGTTGGTGTTGCGGCCGTGGAATGCGGCGTCGAGGATGACCCGTGTGTCCACGCCTCGATTGTGAGCATCAATGAGTGCGTTGATGGCAGCGGGATCGGTGAGTTCGTAGATCGTGATGCGGATCGACCGGGCCGCCCCGCTGATCAGACCGATGATGGGGGAGTAACCCGCGTCGGGCTCCTGGATCAACTGGTAGCCCGCGTCGGCCGCGCGTGCGGCTGGCGTAGCGGCGGAACTGGGTAACGCAGCCAGCACGACGCCCGCGATCACGACGATCGCCCGTGCGCTACGTCGAGCGATTCCAGCGAGCCGCATGCGCCAGATCCTATTGAGGCCTGCTGACACCAAGTGTGTGGCGACACGCGATCTGCGCAACGTGTTGTGCGTACCCTCGGGATTTGGGTAGACGAGGGCCCTGTTGGGAGTTCCGTGCTTACAGAACTGGTCGATGTTCCGGCGGGAGTGCACGCTATCGAAGCGACAGATGTGGTGACCTCCGATGACTATGCGCAAGTCTTCGCGCCGCTGGTCGATCGGTTAGCACGAGAGGGTCAGCGGCTGCGGTTGCTGTACCAGTTCGGGCCAGGTTTTGCCCGCCTGACGCCGGGGGCGCTGTGGGCGGACTCCCTGTTGGGCGTTCGGTATCTTCCGTTGCTCGACGGTTGCGCACTCGTCAGCGACATCGACTGGATTCGGGAACCCGGGCGAGGCATTGCGGCGTGGGTGCCGTGCCCAATGCGCGTCTATGCCGATGAGCAACGCGACGAAGCAGCCGCCTGGTTGGCGGCGCTACCTCAATGTCAACGCCCATCCACCACGCAGTTTCTCCGCGCCTATGTCGGAGGTACCGGTGGTGCAGTGGTAAGCCTCGGGAAGGTGTTCCTCCTCGACCGCGTTGCGTTACCTACGCGGTACGGCAGAGGGAGATAACAGTGAAGATCCGCTTCGGAGTCGGCCTGGGCGCGAACACCGATCCAGGACAGCTCGCCGACATTGTCGATCACCTCGAAAAGCGCGGGGTGGACTCGTTGTGGCTATCCGAGCTGGTCTACTCACCGGCGGTGGATCCCATGGTGGGGATGGCCTACGCGCTGGCCAGGACAACACAACTGAAGGTAGGCACGTCCGTCGCGGTGCTTCCGGGGCGGCATCCGGTGCTGGTGGCAAAGCAGTTGGCGTCGCTCGCCGCGCTCGCGCCCAAGCGAGTGCTGCCCGTCTTCGGGTTGCGTTCGGCAATCCCGGCAGAGCGCGAACTCTTTGTCGTTCCGGACGGAGAGCGGGCGGCGGTGTTCGATGAGTCGCTGCAATTGCTACGGTCGGCGCTGGTCGAGGATTCCCCGAGCTACTCGGGCCGGTATTTCACCGTCAGCCAGACGGCGATCGCTCCCCGCCCGGCGCCTCCACTCGACATCTGGTTAGGCGGCTCGGCGCCGGCGGCATTTCGGCGCATCGGCGCCTTGGGCGATGGCTGGTTGGGTAGCTTCGTTACGCCAGCCGAGGCGCGGGCGGGGCGCGAAGCGATCGAAGATGCTGCGACGCAAGCAAATCGGCAGATCGAACCAGATCATTTCGGGATCAATTTGGCCGTCACCGATGGTGGGTTGCCAGCGGAGGTGGCTGCAGCCGTGCGCCGACGTCGCCCCGACCTGCATCCCGATGAGCTGATCGCGACGAGCTGGGAGCAGCTGCATCGCCAACTCGACGCCTACCTGGACGCCGGTTTGACCAAGTTCGTCATTCGGCCGGCCGGTGAAAAGCGATTGGAGGACTTCATCGATCGATTTGTCACCGAGCTGTTGCCTCGCCAAAACTGATGAGAAGTCAGCGTGAACGAATGCTCAGCGGGGAGTTATACAACGCCGATGACTACGATCTGGTCGCGGGTCGCCGGGGGTGTCAGCGCCTGCTGGATGCGTTCAACGCGACGCGGGCAGACGACGACGACACAAGACAGCAGCTGCTAGGTGAGCTACTCGGATCGTTGGGGTCGAATTCGGTGATAATGCCGCGCTTTCAGTGCGATTACGGCACGAACATAACGATCGGCGCGAACACCTTCATCAACTACGACGCGATTATGCTGGATTGCGCAACTATCACGATCGGTGACTACGTCTCGATCGGGCCGCGTGTGCAGCTTCTCACCGCGTGGCACCCGGTCGACGACCATGAGGCGAGGCGGGCGGGCTGGGAAGCGGCGTCTCCCATCACGATTGGCGACAACTCCTGGATTGGTGGCGGAGCGATCGTATGTCCCGGGGTGACCGTGGGACACAACTCGATCATCGGCGCCGGCAGCGTCGTCACCAAGGATCTACCGGGGCATGTCGTCGCGGCCGGAAACCCCTGCCGAGTTATCAGAGAGGTTCCGTAGTGCCCGGTCAGTTCTCCTGCGGAGCAACGGTTTCCACGGCGATCGTGACGGACAACCGAGGATACGCAGGTGAGCAGGAAATATCAGGTTCAGACCGGCGACGTGCTGTCGAAGATCGGCGCAGCGGTTCTACGGCGACGCATCAGCGCCGGATTCAGCGGTCCGGCGCCGGATCAAAGCGGATTCGCCGAGGGCTATGTTTGTGTCAACGGCTACCTGGAAGCGTCTCCGGCCGCATAGAGACAGAAGGGTCGAGGCCATGGCCACCCTGGTATCGGTGAACGTCGGTCTGCCGAAGAACGTCGCGTGGAACGGCCGTACGGTGTACACCGGCGTCTGGAAGCAACCGGTGACGGGGCCACGGATGGTCCGCCGGCTCAACGTGGACGGCGACCGCCAAGGCGACCTGGCCGGGCACGGTGGGGAAAACCGCGCGGTGCTGGTGTATCAGCTTGACTCGTATCGGTATTGGTCAAACGAACTACGGCGCGACGATCTGCAACCCGGCTATTTCGGTGAGAATTTCACCGTCGAGGGCCTGCCCGACGACGAGGTTTGCATCGGTGATCGATACCGGATCGGGCAGGCCGTTTTCGAAGTCAGTCAACCGCGGGTTACCTGCTACCGGGTCGGGCTGCGACTGGGAGAGCCGCAGATGGCCGCCCTACTCGTATCCCACCACCGGCCCGGGTTCTATTTCCGCGTCATCACCGAAGGACAAATCGAAGCCGGCCAAGACATCGTCAAAGTCGACTCGGGGCCTGAGCAGCTCACTGTCGCCGAGATCGACGCGCTGCTCTACCTTCCCGGCCATCCGCGGGACGGCTTGGAACGTGCGCTTCGTATTCCCGCGTTGAGCCAAGGCTGGAAGGCATCCCTGCAGAATCTGCTCACCCAGGCGGCCACTCCCTCGTCGGCGGGCAACACCGGTCTGACCGCCGCCGCAAGTAGCCCCCCGCCTGCGTGGGCGGGATTTCGCCGCCTTGCAGTGACGGCAACCCTCGACGAAAGCCGCACCGTTCGCTCGATCACGTTGGCCGATCCGGACCGTGTGCCGTTACCGCCTTGGCGGCCCGGCCAATCCGTCGCTGTGCGCATTTTCCGCAAGGACACGCAGCAGACGTTGATCAGGAATTACTCGCTGTCCAACTGGGCCGGAGCCGGGAATTACCGGATCAGTGTTAAACGCGAAACACACGGTGCTGCAAGCAGATACATTCATGCGCAGGTAAAAGCCGGCGACATCCTCGAGGTCGCGGCACCGCGAGGAGCCTTCTTCCTGGCCGAGGCCCACTCGCCGGTCATCCTGATGTCGGCGGGTGTCGGGGTCACGCCGGTGCTGTCCATGCTGCATACCTTGGCCGCGGTCGATTCGCCCCGGCAGGTCTGGTGGCTGCATGCGGCACGCGACCAGTCCCAGCAGGCCTTCGCAGCAGAAAGCCGGACGCTGCTCAACCAGCTCAGCGACGGCCACCATCGCGTCTTTTACAGTCGTCCCGAACCAGGCGAACAACTCCCGGCTGACGCCGAGCACGGCCGGCTGTCCGCAGCGGCCCTCGTCGAGCTCGGGCTTCCTCACACCAGCGACGTGTACCTCTGCGGACCGGCAAGCTTCATGGACGACATCAGTTCCGGACTCGTGGCGCTCGGCTTCAACTACACGCAGATTCACACCGAAACATTCGGCGCCACAGCCGCACTCACACCCGGCATCGCCGCGGCAGCGGTCCCGCCGCACCTACCGGCCGGCCCGCCCGGTCCGGGGCCGCAGGTGCAGTTCGCCCGCAGCGGCATTACGGCACCATTCGGCCCGCCCGCCAGCAGCCTGCTCGAGTTCGCGGAAGCGTGCGACGTTCCGGCGCGATGGTCATGCCGCACCGGCGTGTGCCACAACTGCGAAACGGCACTCATCTCGGGGGCCGTCGACTACACCCTCGAACCGCTGGAACCGCCGGCGCCGGGCAACATCCTGCTGTGCTGCACCCAGCCCGCCGAGCCCGTCATCATTGACCTGTGACGGGCTAGGCTGCCTGACCTAGTTCCTAATCGCTTCGTGGAATGAACCCAGGCACGCCGGTGTGCACCACCGTGTTGAATCTGATGTTGGTGGTGATGCTGTCCCGTATTTCCGTCATGGCGTCCTCGGGCAACGGCGAAATCTCGAAGTTCTCATGGATGCGCGCAGCTTTGGTTGACGTGGTCAGCAAAGCGGTGCCCCGTTGCACCCCCCAGGACAGCGCAACCTGCGCGGGTGTCATGTCAAGGCGCGCCGCGATGGCAGTAATAACGGGATCCTCCAACACGTTTGGTGTCGAAGCGTGCCCGAGTGGCGCGAACGCCAGCAGGACGATCCCATGCCCCTGACAGAAGGACAGCAACTCCCACTCCGGAAGATAGGGGTGCGATTCGACTTGCACGACGGCCGGTTTGATACGTGCAACCGCAACAATGTCTTGCACCTTCTCCAGGCTGATGTCCGACAGCCCGATCGCCCCGCAGCGGCCGTCGTCTACAAGGGCTTCCATCGCGGCCCAGGTTTCCGCCAGCGTGACTCCGTCGTCGTAGATCACCTGACCGCTCTCGTCCCGCGGATCTTGGTCGTCCCCGGGGCGGAACGCATAAGGCGTGTGGATCAGATAGCAGTCGGCATAGTCGATTCGAAGGCGCTTCAAACTTGCCTCGAACGCGGGCCTGACACGGTCCGGCCGATGGTTGGTGTTCCACAGCTTCGTGGTGATGAACACCTCGTCCCGCTGAACCGCACCGCCCTCGAACATCTCGTGCATCGCCTCACCCACGGCTTCTTCGTTGCGATAGCGCTCTGCGCAATCGAAATGCCGAAAGCCCACCTGCAGCGCGGTCTTGGTGGCATCTTTGGTTTTGGCGAGATCCGGAATGAGCGTGCCGAACCCGAGGGCAGGCATCGAGCCCTGTCCGTTGACAAGTCGAATCCGTGAATGACGAAATGCATCGCTTGCAGTCATCTGATCATCACCAATCTGGTGGTCGCCGTGATGGAGGGCAATGATGTCTCAGCGCTAATCCAGCCACACATCGGCAGAGATGCCAAGGGGTCAATCGTGCCAGCGGCCTCGGGGGTTGCTCACCCAACAGCGCGCGACGGGAAGCTGCAGGTCGCTGGGCGTAAATATCAGGCTCGGCGTCTATGCCGACGGCGCGTCTGGCCGTACGATCTTGAAATGCTGCTCGGGCGACACCGCCCGCTCCGCGAATGTGGAGCTCTTCCCCGCAACGGAGGCCGACGCCGATGCCACGAGTCGCGCTGATCACCGGGGCCAGCCGGGGAATCGGTGCTGCGACCGCACGGGTCTTCGCCGAAGACGGGTTCCGGGTAGTCGTCAATTACCGGTCGAGTGTCACCGAGGCCGACGAGGTGGTCGCGGCCATTGCCGCGGCCGGCGGCAAGGCGGTGGCGATTCGGGCCGACGTGACGGTGCCCGACGATGTCGCTGCGATGTTCGGCGAAACCGAACAGCGCGTGGGCCCGGTCGACGTGTTGGTGCACAACGCGTTAATTCCCTATGACATAACGTCATTCGCCGATCTGACTTGGGAACAGCTCGGCGGCAAGCTGGATCGAGAGGTACACGCCGCGTTCCTTCTCACTAAAGCTGTGGTGCCCGGTATGACTGCCCGGGGCTATGGGCGTCTGCTCTATCTCACCGCCGAGCCGTCGCGGCACCCGCGCAATGGCATGATCAATCTCGGCGTCTCCAAGGCGGCCATGAATTCGTTTGTCCGCTACATCGCCCTCGAGTTGGCACCGCACGGAATCACCGCCAACCTGGTCGCACCGGCAACGGTGCAGGGCACGTCGATGAACCAGAAACTGACACCCGAGCAGTTGCATGCACTCGGCGCCGCCGCGCCGATGGGACGACTCGTCAAGCCCGACGAAATAGCCAAGACGCTGGCTTTCTTGGCAAGTGAGGATTCCGGTTTCACCACCGGCCACTATTTCCCGCTCGACGGCGGCCTGACGTTGGATTGAAGGCGGCGGCACAGGAAGGACTCTGCGCATGCACACGATCGACCTGGCCTATGTCGGCCGCGGTATCCACGAGGAGTTGATCGCCTACGTGGCCGACCAGGAGGGTTACTTCGACGATGAGGGCGTCCACGTCGCCTTGCGGGATGGAACACGCTGGGACATCACGCGGGTACGCACCTGTGCGACCATCGGGCTCGGCCGGGCGGTGTTGTCTCGGCTGACCGACGGCTTCGAATGGACCGTGCTGAGCATGAACACCGACCGGCCATTGTTCTGGTTCCTCGGCAGCGCCAACGTGGCGTCGATGGCGGACCTTCGCGGTCGCCGGCTCGCTGTCCATGCGCCCGATAACCCGCCGGGGTGCTTCGCACGCATAGTGCTGCGCAAGCACGGTCTGGACCCCGACCGTGACGTTCAATGTGTGGTGCGGCACCCGGGGGATTATCAGATGGACCTGCGGCGTCTGCGCGACGGCTCCATCGACGCCGCCTATGTCGGCAGCACCATTGGACCCGAACAGGTCGCCGCGGAGGAAGGCTTTCACGTGCTGGCCTGGGTGGGAGATCACTTTCAGATCCCCACCGTGGGAATCGCTGTTGACACCACACACAATCCGATCGACAGCCCGGCGGTGCAGGCGCTGGTACGCGCCAACCAGCGCGCCCTGAAAACCATCGCGGACAACCCCGATCTCGCTGTGAAGTACATCGCGTCGTTTCTTAACCGGATGACAAAGCAAGAGGTGCAGCGTTACTACGAGCGCTACATCCATCCCTACTACAGCTCCGACGGCCGGGTGGACCTTGACGTCGCCCGCGCCGCGGTCGATGCGGTCGCGGCCGAGCTCGGGGTCGCGTCGATATCCGCGGATTCCGTCTATGCGGCGGCCCTATAAGTGAATGAGGCGAAAAACCATGGCATCAAGTGAAGATCTGAATCGGCACAGGTTCACCCTGAACAACGGCATCGGTGAGATTCCGGCGCTCGGGTTTGGAACGTCGCTGTCCGATCGCACGAAGACGCACAGTGCCGTCAAGACAGCAGTAGAGGTCGGGTTCCGCCACCTCGACGCTGCCGAGCGGTACCGCAACGAAGCGGAAGTCGGCGCGGCGCTCAAAGAATTGTTCGCTGACGGGACCGTACGCCGCGAGGACCTCTTCGTGACGACAAAGCTCTGGAACAACAACCATCGACCTGAGCGCGTCAAGCCCGCGCTCAAGGCCAGCCTGCACAGGCTCGGGCTCGACACTGCCGACCTGTATCTGGTGCATACTCCGTTCGCGTTCCAGCCCGGGGATGACCAGGATCCCCGTGACCCGCACGGTGCTGTCATCTACGATGACGGAGTAACGCTGCAGGAAACCTGGGGCGCGATGGAAGCCCTTGTTGACGAAGGGCTTTCACATGCGATAGGCCTCTCCGACATCGACACCCAAGGCACCCGCGAGATCATCGATACCGCGCGGATAAAGCCGGCGGTCGTGGAGGTGGAGTCGCACCCGTATCACCCGCAATGGGAACTCCACGAATTGTGCAAGGCACACGGGATCATCCTGTTGGCGTTCGCGTCGCTGGGCCACGCACTGGAACCGCGACTCCTCGACGACCCTCTCGTCGTCTCGATCGCGCAGCGTTTCGGAAAGATGCCGGCGCAAGTGCTTTTGGCCTGGGGGATCCAACGCGGCACCGCGGTTCTCACCGGGTCAGTCACGCCGTCGCGGATCAGGGAGAACTTCGACGTCACCGCGCTTCCGGGTGACGCGATCCAAGAGATCAGTGAGCGCCTCGAAACTAGGATCCGGTTCAATTCCGTTGTCGA
>DATJOR010000196.1:0-4899 GCA_035506875.1 Mycobacterium sp. | reverse complement strand
GGTGCGCAGTATGCCCAGCTGATCGCCCGCAGGGTGCGCGAGGCCCGGGTGTACTCCGAGGTCATTCCGCACACCGCCTCGATCGACGAGATCAAGGCCCGCGACCCGCAGGCCGTGATGCTCTCCGGCGGCCCGGCCAGTGTGTACGCCGAGGGCGCGCCGGCACTGGATCCGGCACTGTTCGACCTGGGCGTGCCGGTGTTCGGTATCTGCTACGGATTTCAGGCGATGGCGCAGGCCCTCGGCGGCGCCGTCGCGCACACCGGAACCAGCGAGTATGGCCGGACCGAATTGAAAGTCGTTGGCGGTGAGCTGCATTCGGATCTGCCCCAGACGCAGCCGGTGTGGATGAGCCACGGTGACGCCGTCACCTCGGCACCCGACGGGTTCGAGGTGGTGGCCACCAGCGCGGGTTCCCCGGTGGCCGCGTTCGAGGACCGGTCCCGGCGGTTGGCCGGTGTCCAGTACCACCCCGAGGTCCTGCACACCCCGCATGGACAGCAGGTGCTTACCCGGTTCCTGCACGAGTTCGCCGGCATCGCCGCGGATTGGACGCCGGCCGGCATCGCCAGCGCGCTGATTGAGCAGGTGCACAACCAGGTTGGCGACGGGCACGCGATCTGCGGGCTGTCCGGCGGGGTGGATTCCGCGGTGGCCGCCGCTCTCGTGCAACGCGCCATCGGGGATCGGCTGACCTGTGTGTTCGTCGACCATGGACTGCTGCGGGCCGGCGAACGCGCGCAGGTGCAGCGTGACTTCGTCGCCGCAACCGGCGCCAACCTTGTCACCGTCGACGCGGCAGCGACGTTCCTCGAGGCGCTGTCCGGGGTGACCAACCCCGAGGGCAAACGCAAGATCATCGGGCGGCAGTTCATCCGCGCCTTCGAAGGCGCCGTGCGAGATACTTTGGAAAACAAAGACATTGAGTTCCTAGTGCAGGGCACGCTGTACCCCGACGTGGTGGAGTCGGGTGGCGGCACCGGCGCCGCGAATATCAAGAGCCACCACAATGTGGGCGGCCTGCCCGGTGACCTGAAGTTCAAACTCGTCGAGCCGCTGCGGCTGCTGTTCAAAGACGAGGTGCGCGCGGTCGGGCGCGAGTTGGGGCTGCCCGAGGAAATCGTTGCTCGCCAACCCTTTCCCGGACCGGGACTGGCGATCCGGATTGTCGGTGAAGTCACCGCGGCGCGGCTCGACACGCTGCGGCGTGCCGACTCGATCGCTCGCGAGGAGCTGACGGCGGCCGGCTTGGATCACCAGATCTGGCAATGCCCGGTGGTCCTTCTGGCCGACATCCGTTCAGTGGGTGTGCAGGGCGACGGCCGCACCTACGGACATCCGATCGTGTTGCGGCCGGTGTCCAGCGAGGACGCCATGACCGCGGACTGGACGCGGGTGCCCTACGACGTGCTGGAGCGGATCTCCACCCGAATCACCAACGAGGTCGCCGAGGTCAACCGGGTGGTGCTGGATGTCACCAGCAAGCCGCCCGGCACCATCGAGTGGGAATAGCCGACGCTACCTCGCCGAATCGACCTCATCGGCGGAGAACTCGATGACGGGAGTCGAGTCACCGTAGACGTCGAGGGTGTGCAGGAAGCGGTGTAATCCCATCGCTGAGGCGCAGGTGAAGCCGAGTTCGACGATCTGCGCGGCGGTGAACTGCTTGCCGAGTCGCCGGTAGAACTCGTCGTCGATGGAGTGATGATCGCCGGACAGCCGGTCGAGGAATTCCACAGCCAGTTGCTCCTGCGCCGTCAAGGAGTCGCGGTCCGGTGCGAGCAGGCACGCGACGTCCTCGTCGGTGATCGAATCGTGCTTGCGTGATTGGCTGCACGGCTCGCATTCGCCTAGTTGGGCGCTGCGTATCCGCAGCAGCTCGAGTATCCGGCCGCCGAGCAGTGTGTCAGCGCCCAAATGCGTTCTGGCCATGTCCACTTGCGCGAGTTGGGCACTGCGGTAGGCGAAGATCTGCAACGGCACGGGAGTGGCGTAAAGACCCGCGGCGACACCTGCCTCCACGATGTGACGCGAATGTGGGCTCAATTGATCCATCGGGATCGGCGCGATGCGTGGCATGCGCTCAGCCGCCCGTCGGTCCCAGCGCATAGGCGCCGGTCTCTGGATGGTGGTACCAGCCGCTGGCCGCGTGGGTGCCGCCGTCGACGTGGATTGTCTGACCGGTGATGTAGCTGGACATATCCGACGCGAGAAACACTGCCGCGCCCGCCATTTCGTCGACATGGCCCGCGCGTCCCATTGGGACCGTGAAACCGAAATGCCGTTCGGAACCTGGTGGCGCCACTTGCATGATCCCTTCTGTCAAGGTGATGTCGGGAGCCAGTGCGTTGACCCGGATGCCATACGGGGCAAGCTCGAGGGCTGCGGTCTTGGTGTAGTTGATGACCCCCGCTTTGGCGGCCGCATACGTCGCGTAACCCGGTGCGGCGCGGACACCTTCGATCGAGGTGACGTTGATGATACTGCCGCTCAACTTCTGCTCGACGAGGCCGCGTGCCACCCGCTGGGTGCATAGATAGACGTGACGCAGATTGGACTTGTACAGGGCATCCCAGCCGTTCTCGGTGGTGTCGAGGATCCCCGACCAGAAGACCCCTCCGGCGTTGTTGACCAGGATCGTGATCGGCCCGAGTTCGGCTGTGGTCTGGGCCAGTGCGGCGTCGACGGCGGCACTGTCTCGGACGTCGGTGGGGATGCCCAGCGCGCCGATCTCATCGGCGGCCGACGCGCACGATTCGGAGTTGCGCTCCCAGATCGACACCTTTGCGCCCATTGCCTTCATCCCCGCGGCGATGCCGCGGCCGATACCGGCGCCACCGCCGGTGACGACCGCGACACGATCGGTCACAAGGATGCTTGCCGGATCGAGCGCCATGAGCAAAGAATAGGGTATTTACAGCTCAATCGTTACACGATTTACTCTTTATGTTGTTTATGTAACCAGCCGAGGAGCTCGGGCCATGGCCAGCACGATCTTTGTCACCGGCGCCACCGGTCAGACCGGCAGCAATGTTTGTGAACAGCTGGTCGAGCGTGGTGACCATGTCCGCGCGCTGGTCCGCAACCCGGAGGAGGCCGCGGCGCTGGCCGGCATCGGCGTCGAATTGGTCAAGGGCGACATCAGCGATGCCGACGATGTGCGCCGGGCAGCCAAGGGCGCCGAAGCGGCTATCCATTGTGCAGCGCTGCTGGGTGGAGCCAGTCAGGACCTCGACGACTTCAAGGCGGTCAACATGGTCGGCACCACCAACGTGCTCGACGCCGCGGAGCGCCACGGCATGCGTCGGGTCGTTGCGCTGAGCACGGCGACGTTCTTCAATCTGAGCACCGGCGTCGACTTCGAAGAGGCCCCCGTTCTCGAAAACCCGCCGGACGACCCCTATACGGTCACCAAGCTCGCCGCCTTCCTGGACGCGCACAAACGGGCCGCCGCGGGCGAGGATGTGCTGACCTGCCATCCTGGTGCGATCTTCGGTCCCGGTTTGGTCGTTGAGAGGGCTTTGCATCGCACCAGCTTCAACAGGGTGCTGTTGGCCGGCATGCGCCGAAAGATCAAGCGCTATCTTGCGTTTCCGGTCACCTGGGTGGCGGGCAAGGACGTCGCGAAGGGTTCAATTGCGGCTTTGGACCGCGGAGTGGCCGGTGAGCGGTATCTGTTGATCGGTCAGCCGCAGGATACCGTCAGCACGGCCGCCGGCATCAATCGCGCCTGTCAGATTGCCGGGATCGATCATCACGTCGAAGATCTCGACTACCGTTCCGATCCCGAGGCGTTGAAAGCGGAGTTCGGCCCTACCTTGATGGCCATCGCGGAGGCCGCGGCCAACAGCGTCCGCAAGCCGCGAGCAAAAGACAATCTGACCACCCGGCGGCTGGGCTACGACCCGATGTCGTTCGACGACGGACTGCGCCTGCTGATCCCCTGGCTGCGTGAAATCGGCCGACTCGATCCGGTGCCCGCCTGAATTCCATTCTTGGACATAGGAGTTGCCGTTGTGTCAATCGCTGAATCACGCCAAAGCGGTGCAGATCACGGCGATCTGGCCGATCGGATACTCGACGCGGCCAGACGGCTGGTGCTGAGGACGGGCGCACGCAAGTTGTCGTTGTCTGATGTGGCAACTCTGGCCGGGGTGTCGCGGCCGACCATCTATCGCTACTTCGCGTCCAAAGAGGACCTGATCGATGCGCTCGGAGCGCAGGAACGACGTCGTTTCGACGCGGCAATGGCACGGGCGATGGACGGGGTCACCGGGGTCGCGCGGCTGGAAGCGGCGATCGACGTCGTGGCGACTTTCGTCGAGGACCAGCCGCCAGGGAGCCAGCTCGACCTGGAGCCGGGCTTCGCCCATCAACAGATGGCTCGGGCGTTACCCATGATCACCGACGGCTTGAGGGCGGTCTTAGAACAATGCGCGCGTGAAGACGGCTTCGATTCCGCAGCGCGGCCCCGGGACCTTGCCGGTGCAATTGCGCGAATCGCATTAAGCCACTATATATTCCGCGATAAAGATCCGGCGGCTACGCGCCGGCAGATCCGTGCCGCTGCCGGTCTTTAGCCAACACCACATCACATAACGGTCGACCCCGGCACGGGATACGGGGGTTGGCTCGGCGGGTTGTTGGGGCACCACGGGTTCTGCGGTACCCCCAGGCACGGATTAGGCATGCTCGGTTGCGGGGTCAGCGGCGCCAGCTGGACCCCCGTCGGGCGCGGGTAGTTCGTGTAGGGGGTAGTCGGGCAGGGGCCGAGGAACTGCGAGTTGCAAGCGACCTCCAGGCTGAGGATGCTGATGATCCCTGCGCCCGCGTCCGGGATTCCGCAGATGTTATGCGGGAACAACTGGAGGAAAGGTGGTGCGCTCGTGACGCCTGCGC
>DATJOR010000195.1:0-3360 GCA_035506875.1 Mycobacterium sp. | reverse complement strand
AGCCCATGACGGTGCTGGGATATTCGCGCGCGCCCGTTGTCCTGCGGACAGCCGCTGCGAAGCAAGAGTTCTCCGGACGGTGTCCGCCGCTGTGCGACAGAGCTCACGGGCTCGACTCTGTTCGCGCCGTGCACGGTGGATAGTGGCGGCGACATCCGGCTTGGCCGCCCGCGGGGCCCGCGCCCTCGGCCGCTTTTGCTCGGCCAGCACGGCGATTCGCCGCGCGCTCCGCGCGCGGTGCGCCTTCTGCCGACACGCCGAAGAGCAGTAGGCGGCGTCAGCACGGCCGTGAAAGCCAGTACCACAGACAGCGCAGGTCAACAGCCCGATCACAGCCGTTACGTTACAGCTAGCCGTAACGTAACGGGTTGCTTTCATTGCGGCAAGATGAGCGACGCCCCGTCCCCGTTGTTTGAAGCGACAGCGTCAGCGCGGCGGCGCCGCGAGGTCGCGTCTGGGGAATATGTCGGCCAACGCGGCGGCCATCTCCAGATAGCCACGTCTACTCTGCTTACCCAACCGCTCCAGGTCGATTTCGTTGCCGTCGTGCACGTGCCGATCGAACGGAAGAAGCACCACACGATGTGGGGCAAAGTGGTCCGAAAGCTGTTGAAGCCGCTGGTGCACCGGGCCGCTCGGCCTACCTCGTTCGGTCCGGTTGATCGCCAGCACCGCCGACTCGACTTGTCGCTGGTAACCGTTTCTGGAGAGCCACGCAATTGTGGTTCGGGTCTTGTCGATCGCGTCGGCGGAGGTGTTGGTGACGATCACAAGGGCGCGCGACTCCAACAAGACTGCCTCCGTCACAGCGGATTTGAGGGCCTTACCGCAGTCCATCAACATCACGGAGTAGTGGTTCCGCAGTAGCGAAAACGCCCTGAACACGTCGTCACGCTCGATGAGCCAGTCGGTGTCCGCATAGTTGGGAAGCGCCAGCACCTCCAGGCCGGCGCGGTTGCGGCAGGTATACGCCCGCACGTCGGCGTACCGCGTTGCCGACCGATCGGCGAGCAAGTCGACCATGCTCAGCTGGTTCCGGCAGCCGTGCCGGTCAGCAAGATCGCCGGCATCGACGTCGACGGCGATCACCCGGTCGCTGCGGGCGTCGGCGAACGTTGAGCCGAGCGCCTCGACGACCGATGTCTTGCCGACACCACCTTTGAGGTTGAGGACAGCGATGGGAAATGCGCTGCCTAACGGTGCGCGGACCCGATCACGGAGCTCGAGTTCACGCATCTCGCCCTTGCTCGGCCCCAGGTGGATTCCGGTCAG
This sequence comes from Mycobacterium sp., assembly GCA_035506875.1. Classification (GTDB taxonomy): domain Bacteria; phylum Actinomycetota; class Actinomycetes; order Mycobacteriales; family Mycobacteriaceae; genus Mycobacterium. The sequence continues at coordinate 2,088 of DATJOR010000195.1, read as the reverse complement.
CCGGGACAGCCGGCTTCGCCAGCTCAATTCGGGTGACGCATCGCTGGAAGGGACTTCGAGGCTGTCCAGTGCGATCCTGCGCACGGGGCGCTGCCAGGAAGCCGAAGGCGTCTTGACCTGACCTGCCGGAGCCGTGGTTGTGCCAGTCGTTGCGCGGGCCGGCCATGGCGGCTGCCGGTAGCCGCCGTCCGGACGGGAGGCCGGTAGTGGCTGGCGCGACGAAGACCGGCGATGCGGCGGATGACCTGGCCGCAACCCCCCTGGCGGTAATTGAACGCCGCGATCAAAACCGCGGTAATTCATACTTCCGACGGTAGCACCTCGAAACGGCGGCGAAAACCGAAGACCCCGGCTGACCTGGCCAAACCTGATCGTCCGCTGGGTGAATCCTGGGTGATATCAGCGTGAACCAGTCAGCCGAAAAACGCGGCAGCGTCGTCGTAACGACTCTGCGGCACCAGCTTGAGCTGGCGTACCGCGTCGGCCAGCGCCACCCGGCCGATGTCCTGACCGCGCAGCGACACCATCTGCCCGTATTCGCCTGCGTGCGCGGCGTCGGCGGCGTTCACCCCGAAACGGGTGGCCAGCACCCGGTCATACGCGGTCGGTGTACCCCCGCGTTGGACGTGGCCCAGCACGGTCACCCGGACCTCCTTGTTGATCCGCTTCTCCACCTCGAAGGCCAGCTGGTCAGCGACGCCGGTGAAGCGCTCGTGACCGAACTCGTCGAGGCCGCCTTCACGCAGCGTCATCGAGCCTTCGGCGGGTTTGGCGCCTTCGGCGACCACGCAGATGAAGTGCGAGTCGCCGCGCTGGAACCGCCGCTTGACCAAGCGGCACACCTCGTCGATGTCGAAGGGCTGTTCCGGAATCAGCGTCATGTGCGCGCCGGATGCCAGCCCGGCGCTGAGCGCGATCCAGCCGGCGTGCCGGCCCATCACCTCCACCAGCATCACCCGCTCGTGGGATTCCGCTGTGCTGTGCAATCGGTCGATGGCATCAGTGGCCACCGTCAACGCCGTGTCGTGGCCGAAAGTCACGTCGGTGCAGTCGATGTCGTTGTCGATCGTCTTCGGCACGCCCACAATGGGCACGTTCTCGTCGGCGAGCCAGTGTGCGGCGGTCAACGTGCCCTCACCGCCGATCGGGATGAGCACGTCGATGCCATTGTCATCCAGCGTCTGCTTGATCTGTTCCAGTCCGGCCTTTAGTTTGTCCGGATGCACCCGGGCGGTGCCCAGCATCGTCCCGCCCTTGGTGAGTAGGCGGTCGTTGCGGTCGTCGTTGACCAGCTGCACGCGCCGGTTCTCCAACAAGCCGCGAAACCCGTTCTGGAAGCCGACCACCGACGACCCGTAACGCGCATCGCAGGTGCGCACCACCGCCCGGATGACGGCGTTGAGCCCGGGACAGTCCCCACCTCCGGTAAGAATTCCGATCCGCATGACCTCATCTTGCCCCGTGACCGCTTTCGCGGCAGCTGATCAGATGGCGGCGGGCAGTGCTCCCCGGGCGGCCTCGTAAGCAGCTCCCACCCGGTAGATCCGGTCGTCGGCCAGCGCCGGCGCCATGATCTGCAGCCCGACCGGCAGCTTGTCGTCCTCGGACAGACCCGACGGCACCGACATCCCGCAGTGTCCGGCCAGGTTCAGCGGCAGCGTGCACAGGTCGAAGAGATACATCGCCAGTGGATCGTCGACCTTCTCCCCCAACGGAAACGCCGTCGTCGGCGTCGTGGGCGATATCAACACATCGACGGATTGATACGCCGCGTCGAGATCGCGTGCGATCAGCGTGCGCACCTTTTGGGCCTGGTTGTAATAGGCGTCGTAGTAGCCGGCCGACAGCGCGTAGGTGCCGATCATGATGCGCCGCTTGACTTCCGGCCCGAACCCGGCGGCGCGGGTCAACGCCATGACTTCCTCGGCGCTGTGCGAGCCGTCGTCGCCGACCCGCAGCCCGTAGCGCATGGCGTCGAAGCGGGCGAGGTTGCTCGACACCTCCGACGGCAAGATCAGGTAATAGGCGGCCAACGCGTGATCGAAATGGGGACAGTCGACTTCGGACACGTCGGCGCCGATCGCGGTC
>DATJOR010000194.1:0-5048 GCA_035506875.1 Mycobacterium sp. | reverse complement strand
GCCGGTGGCGATGCAGGAGAACAGGCTGCCGCCGGTGCATGTCTTCGCGGGTATCAACTTGGCATTCGGGCCGATGGGACCGCTGATGCGTCGCGCCGGCACCATCTTCATCCGGCGCAATATCGGCAATGACCCGCTGTATAAGTACGTGCTCAAGGAATACGTCGGGTATGTGGTGGAGAAGCGCTTCAACCTGAGCTGGTCCATCGAGGGCACCCGCTCGCGCACCGGGAAGATGCTGCCACCCAAGCTTGGACTGATGAGTTATGTCGCCGACGCCTATCTGGACGGTCGCAGCGACGACATCCTGCTGCAAGGGGTTTCGATCAGCTTCGACCAGCTGCATGAAACCGCCGAGTACGCCGCCTATGCTCGCGGCGGCGAAAAGCGGCCCGAGGGTTTGAGCTGGATGTACAACTTCATCAAGGCCCAGGGAGAACGCAACTACGGCAAGATCTACGTTCGTTTCCCCGAAGCCGTGTCGATGCGAGAATATCTCGGCCCCTCGCACGGCGCGATCGCCGAGGATGAAGCCGCCAAACGGCTTGCGCTGCAGAAGATGTCGTTCGAGGTTGCCTGGCGGATTCTGCAAGCGACCCCGGTGAACGCCACCGGTTTGGTTTCGGCGCTGTTGCTGACCACCCACGGGCTGGCGTTGACGCTCGGGCAACTACACCACACCCTGCAGGACTCACTCGACTATCTCGAACGCAAGAAAACCCCGATGTCGACCAGTGCGCTGCGGCTGCGCACACCCGAAGGCGTCCGGGCGGCGGTGGATTCGCTGTCCAACGGCCATCCGGTCACTCGCATCGACAGTGGCCGAGAACCGGTGTGGCGCATCGCCCCCGAGGACGAGCACACCGCGGCTTTTTACCGCAACTCGGTAATCCACGCGTTCCTGGAAACCGCGATCGTCGAACTGGCGCTTGCGCACGCCGGGCACGCCGAAGGTAATCGGCTGGAGGCGTTCTGGAATCAGGCGATGCGGCTGCGGGATCTTTTGAAATTCGATTTCTACTTCGCTGATTCGGCGTCGTTCCGGGAGAACATCGCCGAAGAGATGGCGTGGCACGAGGATTGGGAAGCTCACGTCGCCGGGGGTGCCGCCGAAATCGACGCGATGCTGTACGCGAAGCGACCGTTGATGTCGGACGCGATGCTGCGGGTGTTCTTCGAGGCTTACGAGATCGTGGCTGACGTGCTGCGTGACGCGCCGACGGACATCGGCGAGAAGGAACTCACCAAGCTGGCGCTCGGTGTCGGCCGTCAGTACGTCGCGCAGGGTCGGGTGCGCAGCAGCGAGCCGGTGTCCACGCTGCTCTTCGCGACCGCGCGCCAGGTTGTCGCCGACCAGGACCTGCTAAAGCCCGCGCCGGACTTGGTCGAACGCCGGATCGCATTCCGCCAGGAATTGCGCGCCATTCTTCGGGATTTCGACCACGTCGGCCGGATCGCCCGCAACCAATTCGTCGCCCGCGAGACGGAGGCGCGCCGCGCACGGCAAGACAGTCAATAGCCGGCAGCTGGCCTGCCCATACTCTTGATGCATGACGGATGCTCCGGCCACCAGGCGCGGCGCGGCAGTGTGGCCGCTGCTCGCCGGGGTGGCGCTACTCGCCGGCTGCACCGCGGCCGGGATCGGAGCGCTGTCGCTGGCCGCTGCTCTGACCGCCACCGGGCTGCCCGACCCGGGTCCGGTCACCACGCTGGGCTTGCCGTTCGTCCGAGCGGCCGGCGAGGTCGCGGCCGTGGTGGCCGTGGGCGCCTTTCTATTCGCGGCGTTCCTGGTTCCGCCACAAAAGAGCGGCGTCCTGGATGCCGACGGGTACCGTGCGGTCCGGATTGGCGCGGTGGCGACCGGGACGTGGGCCGTCTGCGCGGCGCTCCTGGTCCCACTGACGATTTCTGACGTTTCCGGCAAGCCGATCACCGCCTCCCTCAACCCGGCGACGCTCTGGTCGCTGGCCAGCCTGATCAACATCGCGTCGGCGTGGCGGTTGACGGCGTTGCTGGCCGCGGCGGTGATGTTGGTAAGTCTGCCGGTGCTGCGCTGGTCATGGACGCCGTCGCTGCTGGTCGCTTCGTTGGCGACCCTGATCCCACTCGGGCTGACCGGTCACTCGTCGGCGGGCGGGTCCCATGACTTGGCCACCAACAGCCTGCTGATCCATCTGGTGGCCGCGAGCCTGTGGGCCGGTGGCCTGCTGGCGTTGCTGGCTCACGTCATTCGCGGCGGGCAGCACGCCGACCTGGCCGCGCGGCGATTCTCCAGCATCGCGTTGTGGTGCTTTGTCGCGATGGCGGTCAGCGGCGTCGTCAACGCCCTGGTGCGGGTTCTGCCGTCGGATCTGCTGACCACCGCCTACGGACGACTGGTGCTCGCCAAGTTCATCGCGCTGTGCCTGCTGGGTGTCATCGGCTGGCGTCAGCGGCGCAGCGGAGTCGCTGCGCTGCAAGCGGATTCGAGTTCACGTTCCGCGCTGACCCGGCTGGGGCTGATTGAGGCGCTGATCTTCGGCCTCACATTCGGCATCGCCGTCGGCCTGGGTCGCACACCGCCGCCGCCGCTGCCGATCGGCGTCCCGTCGATTCCCGACGTCAAGATCGGCTACGACTTCGCCGGACCGCCGACCCCGGCCCGGGTGCTCTTCGATTGGCGCTTCGACCTGGTCTTCGGCACCGCCGCCTTGGTGTTCGCCGCGCTGTATCTGGCCGGCGTGCGGCGACTCCGGCTTCGGGGCGACGACTGGCCGGTGGGCAGGACCGTGGCCTGGCTGCTGGGCTGCCTGGCATTGCTGTTCGTCACGTCGTCGGGTCTGGGCCGGTACATGCCGGCGATGTTCAGCATGCACATGGCCGATCACATGATGCTGTCGATGCTGGTCCCCATCCTGCTGGTGTTGGGTGGTCCGGTCAGCCTGGCGTTGCGGGCATTGCCCGCGGCCGGCCGCGACGACCCGCCGGGCATGCGGGAGTGGTTGTTGGCTGCCCTGCACAGCAGGCTCTCGCGGTTCCTCACCAACCCGGTGGTCGCCACGGTGTTGTTCGTCGCAGGGTTCTACGGGCTGTACCTGGGCGGTCTGTTCGACGCCGCGGTCGGTAGCCACATGGGCCACGTTGCGATGAACGTGCACTTCCTGGTTAGCGGCTACCTGTTCTATTGGGTGGTGATCGGGGTCGACCCGACGCCGCGGCCGATCCCGCCGCTCGCGAAGGTGGCCGTGGTCTTCGCGTCATTGCCGCTGCATGCCTTCTTCGGCGTAGTGATGATGGGCACGAACAACGTGCTGGGCGAGAGCTTCTACCGGTCGCTGCACCTGAGCTGGCACACCGACCTGCTGGGCGATCAACGGCTCGGCGGTGGAATCGCCTGGGCGGCAGGCGAAATACCGCTGGTCGTCGTCATGATCGCGTTGCTGGTGCAATGGACACGCAGCGACCGGCGCACCGCGCGTCGACTCGATCGCGCGGCAGACCGCGACGACGACGCCGAGCTGGCGGCCTACAACGCGATGCTGGCCGAGCTGGCCCGCCGCGATACGTCGGGCCGGCGCTAGCAGGCCGGCTTGTCGCCGGCCACTTGACTCCCAAAAACCACACCAGCACCAGCGCCGGACCAGGACCTGCTGCTGTAAAGCGATACACATGCGATATCACCGGCCAGTTGATATCGCATGCGCCTCGGAACGGAAAGACGACCCGCCCCTAAGCCAGCGACCAGAGATACTGCTGGGACTAGTGGGACGTACGCACTCCGGTTGGCTATCCACAGTCGCGGCTCTATCCACCGGTTCTCGCATTCGTCGAGTAAGCGCCCTCCGAGTTGTCGGTGACCCCGAGCTGACTGGCCTCAGCACCGGCGGTGAGGTGCCGTCGTTCAAGGAAGGGAAAAGTAATGTTCGAAACGCAGGTGACCGTGGTCGGAAACATCGTGAACGACCCGATACGCCGGCAGGCAGGCGCACAAGAAGTGATGAAATTCCGCGTCGCCAGCAATTCACGCCGCCTCGTCGACGGCAATTGGGAGGCGGGCAATTCGCTGTTCGTCACCGTCAACTGCTGGGGCCGGCTGGTCTCAGGTGTAGGCGCGTCGCTGGGCAAGGGCTCGCCGGTGATCGTCGTGGGCAACATCTACACCAGCGAATACGAGGACCGCGACGGTATTCGTCGCTCGACATTGGAGATGCGTGCCACCTCGGTCGGTCCGGATTTGTCGCGCTGCCACGCCAAAATCGAGAAGACGGTCGCGGTGGCAACGGATGTCGGGAGCACACCGGCCGACGAAGGTGACGCGGCCGACGCCGAAGCCGGAGAAGGCGGGGCCCCGGCCACCGAGGCGGAGCTACCGCTGTCTGCCTAGCGCCCGACCGCCTTGCCTAGGATGGTCGGCGGGCAACCTCGCGACCAGAAAGGCAACAACGCGGCATGGCTGAGTTCATCTACACGATGAAAAAGGTCCGCAAGGCGCACGGCGACAAAGTCATCCTCGACGACGTCACGTTGAGCTTCTACCCGGGCGCCAAGATCGGTGTCGTCGGCCCTAACGGGGCGGGGAAGTCGAGCGTCTTGCGGATCATGGCCGGCCTGGACAAGCCGAACAACGGTGAAGCCTTCCTGGCCACCGACGCGACCGTCGGCATCTTGCTACAGGAGCCGCCGCTGAACGAGGAGAAGACCGTTCGCGGCAATGTCGAGGAAGGGCTCGGCGACATCAAGGTCAAGCTCGACCGCTTCAACGAAGTCGCCGAACTCATGGCCACCGACTATTCCGATGAGCTGATGGAAGAGATGGGCCGGCTGCAGGAGGATCTCGACCACGCCAACGCGTGGGACCTCGACTCTCAGCTCGAGCAGGCCATGGATGCGCTGCGCTGCCCGCCGCCGGACGAGCCGGTGACGCACCTTTCCGGTGGTGAGCGGCGCCGCGTGGCGCTGTGCAAGCTGCTGTTGGCCAAACCGGACCTGTTGCTTCTCGACGAGCCGACCAACCACCTGGACGCCGAGAGTGTGCAGTGGCTCGAACAGCACCTGGCCGCCTACGAGGG
>DATJOR010000193.1:0-12444 GCA_035506875.1 Mycobacterium sp. | reverse complement strand
ACAGGGTAAAGGGTACTTCCGCCGGGTGGTGGCGGCATCGATGGCCGGCACCGTCGTGGAGTGGTACGAGTTCTTCCTCTACGGCACCGCGGCCACGCTGGTGTTCGGCAAGGTGTTTTTCCCCAAGGGTGGCAACGAGCTCGACGCAATCCTCGCCGCCTTCGTGACGTACGCAGTCGGCTTCGCCGCCCGCCCGCTGGGCGGCATCGTTTTCGGCCACCTCGGTGACAAGCACGGCCGCAAGAAGTTGCTGCAGTTCAGCCTGCTGCTGGTGGGTGCGGCCACCTTCCTGATGGGGTGCCTACCGACGTTCGCGCAGGTCGGCTACTGGGCCCCGGCGCTGCTGGTGGTGCTGCGCTTCATCCAGGGATTCGCCGTCGGCGGCGAGTGGGGCGGCGCGGTACTCCTGGTCGCCGAGCACAGCCCTAATTCCAGCCGCGGCTTCTGGGCGAGTTGGCCGCAGGCCGGTGTACCCGGCGGGAACATGCTGGCCACGGTGGTGCTGCTGGTTCTCACCGCGACGCTGTCCGACGCGGCCTTCCTCAGCTGGGGCTGGCGGGTCGCGTTCTGGTTGTCGGCGATCGTCGTGCTGATCGGCTACTACATCCGCACGAAGGTCACCGACGCCCCGATCTTCGTCGAAGCACAGCAACAGGCCCAACAGGTCAAGGCCTCCTCGCTGGGCGCCATCGAGGTGTTAAAGCGTTACCCGCGTGGCGTTTTCACCGCCATGGGGCTGCGTCTGGGAGAGAACACCATGTACTACCTGGTGGTCACCTTCTCGATCACCTATCTCAAGGTGCACGTCCATGCGAACACCGTGGCCATCCTGCGCTGGCTGTTGGTCGCGCACGCCGTGCACTTCGTGGTCATCCCCCTGGCCGGTCATCTCAGCGACCGATTCGGACGGCGCCCAATCTATTTCGTCGGCGCTGTGGGCGGCGGCGCGTGGGGGTTCTTCGCGTTCCCGATGATGGACAGCCGCCACAACATGATCATCATGTCGGCGATCGTCATCGGCCTGGTCTTCCACGGCTGCATGTACGCACCCCAACCGGCGGCCATGGCTGAGATGTTCCCGACCCGAATGCGGTACTCCGGGGTGTCGCTGGGCTACCAGGTTACCTCCATCGTGGCGGGTTCGCTGGCGCCGATCATCGCCGTTCGCCTGCTCGAGACCTATAAATCCGCGGTGCCCATCGGCTGGTATCTGGCGGCAATGACGACGGTGACCGCCGTCGCCGTGCTGGTCGCCCGCGAGACCAAAGGCGTGGATCTGGCGGCCATCGACCTCGCCGACGCGACCCCACGCGTCCCCGCCGCGGCGACCCAAACAGCCTGACTCGGTAACCGGCGCAATCAGCAAACCAACCAGACCTAGGGAGCAGGGCTGTTTTCCCAGTTCGGCCGCTTCATTCTGGTACCGATAACCAAACTCGCCAGACATGTTTGTCAAGGCCCGCGGATGGTAATGCACCCTGGGAGACTGGCGCGTCAGCCGGCTGATGCGCCCGTCTAGGTCCCGTCGGTTCAGCCCGAGAGCCGACGGGGCCGCTACTTCCTCCTCCGGGCGCGACCGATTTTCCGACGGACGATTCGATCTGTTGTACGGTGCGGCATATGGACGGCTCGACAAGCGTGTGGATTCTCGGCGGCTACCAGAGCGACTTCGCTCGCAACCTCACCAAAGAGAACCGCGACTTCGCGGCGCTGACCGCGGAGGTGGTCGAAGACACCCTGGCCTCGGCCAAGGTGGATGCTGCCGACATCGGAGTCGTCCACATCGGGAATGCCTTCGGCGAGATATTTGCCGGCCAGGGTCATCTCGGGGCCATGCCGGCGACGGTGTGCGACGACCTGTGGGACACCCCGGCCTCGCGCCACGAAGCCGCATGCGCCTCCGGCAGCGTGGCCACCCTGGCGGCCATGGCGGACCTGCGGTCGGGTGCCTACGACAGCGCCCTGGTGGTGGGCGTCGAGCTGGAGAAGACGGTGCCCGGAGACACCGGGGCCCAGTATCTGGGCGCCGCCGCGTGGACCGGTCACGAGGGAGCCGGCGTGCGCTACCTGTGGCCGTCGATGTTCGCTCAAGTCGCCGACGAGTACGACCGACGCTACGGCCTGGACGACACGCACCTGCGGGCCATCGCCCAGCTCAACTTCGCCAACGCGCGCCGCAACCCCAACGCCCAGACCCGCGGATGGACAGTCCCCGACCCGATCACCGACGACGACGCGACCAACCCGATCACCGAAGGCCGGCTGCGCCGGTTCGACTGCAGCCAAATGACCGACGGCGGAGCGGGATTGGTTCTGGTCAACGACGCCTACCTGCGCGATCACCCCGACGCGCGACCGATCGGCCGGATCGACGGCTGGGGACATCGCACCGTCGGTCTGGGTCTGCGCCAGAAGCTGGAGCGCAACGTCGACGATCCTTACGTCATGCCGCAGGTGCGCGCCGCGGTGTTGGACGCGCTGCGGCGCGCGCAGGTCACCCTCGACGACGTCGACGGGTTCGAGGTGCACGACTGCTTCACGCCCAGCGAGTACCTGGCGATCGACCACATCGGGCTGACCGGCCCGGGGGAATCGTGGAAGGCCATCGAAAACGGTGAGATCGAGATCGACGGCCGGTTGCCGATCAACCCCAGCGGAGGACTGATCGGCGGCGGGCACCCGGTCGGCGCTTCCGGTGTGCGGATGCTGCTCGACGCGGCGAAACAGGTCAGCGGCACCGCCGGCGATTACCAGGTCGAGAACGCAAAGACCTTCGGCACCTTGAACTTCGGTGGCAGCACCGCCACCACCGTGAGTTTCGTTGTAAAGGCGCATCACGATGCACGTTGAACTCGTCGGCAAGTACCTGTCGACCCTGCCCGAGGACGACGACCACCCCTATCGCACCGGTCCGTGGCAACCGCAGACCAGCGAGTGGGACGCCGACGACCTGACCGCCGTCGAAGGAGAGATCCCGCACGACCTGGACGGTATCTACCTGCGCAACACCGAGAACCCGTTACATCCGGCGTTCAAGCTCTACCACCCGTTCGACGGCGACGGCATGCTGCACGTGGTAGGTTTCCGTGACGGAAAAGCCTTCTACCGCAATCGCTTCATCCAAACGGAAGGCTTCCTGGCCGAGAACGAGGCGGGCGAACCGCTGTGGCCGGGACTGGCCGAAGCGGTGCAATTCGCCAAGCGCGAAAAGGGTTGGGGCGCACGCACTCTGATGAAGGACGCGTCGAGCACCGACGTCATCGTGCACCGCGGCATTGCGCTGACCAGCTTCTACCAGTGCGGTGACCTCTACCGTGTCGACCCGTACTCGGCCACCACGCTGGGCAAGGAATCCTGGAACGGGCATTTCCCGACCGACTGGGGCGTCTCGGCGCATCCCAAGGTGGACCACAAGACCGGGGAGCTGTTGTTCTTCAGCTACAGCAAGCAAGACCCTTATATGCGTTACGGTGTGGTGGACCAGAGCAATGAACTGGTCAACTACGTCGACATCCCGCTGCCCGGGCCGCGACTGCCGCACGATATGGCGTTCACCGAAAACTACGCGATCCTCAACGATTTCCCGCTGTTCTGGGATCCGCGACTGCTGGAGCACAATGTGCATCTGCCGCGCTTCTATCCCGACATCCCGTCGCGCTTCGCGGTCCTCCCTCGTCGTGGCGGAACCGCCGACATCCGCTGGTTCGAGGCGGATCCGACATTCGTGCTGCACTTCGTCAACGCCTACGAGGACGGTGACGAGATCGTGCTCGACGGCTTCTACGAAAGCGACCCGCAGCCACTCGACACCGGGGGCTCGCCCAGTATGGGACCCATGTGGGACAAGGTCTTCCGCTTCCTGGCGCTGGACCGCCTGCAGACCCGGTTGCACCGGTGGCGACTCAACCTACTCACCGGAGCCGTAAAAGAAGAGCAACTGTCGGACTCCATCACCGAATTCGGGACCATGAACCCCGACTACGCGAGCGGTCAATACCGCTACGCCTACGCTGCTACCGGTAAGCCCGGGTGGTTCCTGTTCGACGGACTGGCCAAACACGACGTCCGCACCGGAAACTGCGAGCGCTACTCATTCGGTGACGGTGTGTACGGCAGCGAGACGCAGATGGCTCCGCGACTCGGCAGCAACGGCGAGGACGACGGCTACCTGGTCACCCTCACCACCGACATGAACACCGACGCGTCGTATTGTCTGGTGTTCGACGCCGCCCGGGTCGCCGACGGGCCGGTGTGCAAACTGCAACTGCCCGAACGAGTTTCCAGCGGTACACATTCGGCGTGGGTAGCCGGCGCAGAGCTGCGGCGCTGGAATACCGAAGACCCGCCGCTGTAACCCCACTACATACATCTAGCAATGGACAACGATATGCCCCGACGGAAAACACACTGGCCCAGGGAGTTGGCGTCGATCGGTGCCATCCGCTTCGCTCGTCGCACCTCGAACTTCGAAGCGACGGTACGGTTTTACCGCGAGCTGGTAGGCCTGCCGCTCTTCGAGACGTTCGAGGGCAGCTACGGCAGCAACGGCGCGATCTTCGGCCTGCCCAGCTTCAACCTGACGATGGAGATCGTGGAGGCCGTCGACGATGTCGCGGTGGACAACCACGAACAGCTGTGCCTGTACTTCCCCGACCGGGAGGCGCAACAGCTGGCGATCTCGCGCCTGCGGGCGGCGGGAGCGGAGCCGGTGGAGCAGCACCCGTACTGGGAAGCCACCGGAGCCGTCACCTACCGCGACCCCGACGGGCGCGAAGTGGTGTTCGCGCCCTTCGTGTTCGGCGTCAACGAGCCGGGCGCCAGCTTCGTTTCAGGCAAGCACGAGTTCCCGTGCTGAGACGTTCACCGGTTGGGTCTGCGGGAAGTCAGCGCCGCGATCACTGACCAAATCGAGCACGCCACCGCGGCGACCGTGCCGGCCACGCCGACATAAAGGCCGTATTCGGCCGACACCGCCGCGCCGACGTGGACCTTGTAGTACAACACCGTGAGCCCCACCATAAGCAGCGAAATGAGCAGCGCGGCAAGCGAAGCGATCCGCACCGACAGACCACGGCCGACCATCGCGCCGGCCACCATCAGAGTCGAGGACAGCAACACGATGAGTTGGCCCGCGCCGAACCCCCGTGCGAGTGGCAAATAGCCGTGGGTGCCTCCGATGGCGCTGGCCCAGCCCCCGCCTTTCTCCGAGGTCGTCAGCCACGGCAGCCATGCGCTGATCAAAACGGCCAAGCCGAAGAACGCCACCAGCCAGCCGGGGCGCAGGCGGCGAGTCATGATTGCGACATTAGCTCATCGTCTCCGCCCATGCGATATGTCCTTCGAAACCAAGCGAATTCGCCATCGCACGATACCGGTCGCGGTAGTCCTGGTAGGCCGCTTCATCGCCATGTGCGCGCGCCAGCAGTGCCCGCAAGCGCAGCAGCCAGATGTCCAGCAAGACAAACCCAGGTTCGGTCGGCACCGCCGCCAGCCGATCGATCGCCGCCTGCGCTTCCTGGAGGTCGCTGGCTGTGCCTTCCTGCAGCAGCGCTTCGACCAGAACCGCGGTGGCCGGCCCATAAGACATCATGTGGCCGGAGGCGAACTGTGCGTCGAGTGCAGCCCGGGACAGTTCGATCGCGCCGACCAGATCACCCGTTCGCGCCTTCTCCCTCGCGACAGCGGTGTCGACTATTGGCGCCGCCATCCTGGTGAAGCGTCCGTCCACGGCGGCCTCTCGAGCCGCGGCAAGCAGGACGTAGCCGTCGTTGCGTTGCGGACCGTCGTCAGCCACGAGGGTGATACCGCGAAACAAACGAGCGTAGGCCAGGGTGAAATCGTGGCGGGATTGCTGCGCAATCTCGAGCATCTCAGCCGTCTCCTGTCGGGCTGCCGCATCCGGCAGCAGCACCTGCTCAGGGAAGGCGAGAGTGTATTTGAAGTTCAGCGACACGGCGCGAGTCGGCGCGTCAAATGCGCGGAGCATCGTCGCAGCCGTGTCGATATCACCCCTCCATCTGGGATCTCCGAGGCAACACCGCGCGCAGCCCCGCAGCATGATCGCCGCTGAGAGCGGAGAACCGAGAATGATGTCGCCCTTGACGGGGTCGCCGTCGGCCAAGTCGATCATCAGCTGCGTCAGCCGCAATGTCTCGGACAAATCGCCGGTCCGGTACTTGGCGCCGACAGAGGTGTAGAGCAGTCCGAGCGCCAGTGTCGGGTCGTCGATTGACTCGAGCAGGCTCACCAATTCCGAACCCAACAGCGATGCTTCACGCAAGCGGGCGTGAACGACCAACGTCGACACGCGCCCGGCCATCCCCATCGCCAGTGACACCCTGTCACCGGTGGCGAGAGCGAGTTCACTCAGTTCGTCGAAATTGGTGTCGGACATGGCACCGCCGGAAAGAAAGGCGCTCGCGCACAACAGCCTTCGTGATGTGAGCCGCATCGCGGGACGCCCGCTGTCGGCACCGGGCAATTCATCGGCGATGTGTCGCGCCCGCTGCCAACTCGAACGCGCGGCGGTCAGGTCACGGTGGGTCAGCCACGTGCCGGCCCGCATATGCCAGTCGAACGCCACATGGAGATCGCCTGCCGCCTCGCGGTGTTCAGCGATCAGGGCCGAGTTCTCGTCGGCCAAGTCCGGCTCGTGTTGTTCGATCGTGATGGCCAGTCGACGGTGCAGTTCGGCGCGATCCGACTTGAGCTGCGACTCATAGGCGACGGTGCGAATCAGCGGATGCCCGAAGGCATATTCGATCTTCGGGGTGAATCCGACCTGGTCGATCAGCTCACTGTTGAGCAGCTCGTCGAGAGACGGGTCGATTCCCAACGCCGCCAACAACTCCGGGGTGAAACGTGATCCGATGACCGCCGCGGCATTGAGCGTCCGTTTGGCCGCAGAGCTGAGTCTGTCGACGCGTGAGGCAATGGCCGCCTGCAGCGTCGCCGGCACACTGATGTCGGCAACCTCACTGTGCAGCTGGTAGGAACCTTGCGCGCCACGGATCGAGCCTCGCTCGGACAGATCGCGCACGATCTCCTGGGCGAAAAACGGGTTGCCGGCGACTCGTTCGGCGATTAGTTCAGTCAACCTGTGCACCGAGGCGTCGTCACCGAGTAGCTCACCGATCAGCGTGACCGACTGCGCGGGCTTGAGCGGCCGTAAGGTGATCGTCTGGGTACCGGAGATCGCGGCCAGCGCGCCGCGATACTCGGGGCGATAGGTGATCAACACCATCGTGGGGGTTTGCGGTGTCACCGCCAAATAGTCGGCCAGCATCGACTCGCTGATCTCGTCGATCCAGTGGGCGTCCTCGACCAAAAACAACACAGGCTCGCGCCGGGCCAGCGACGCGGCATTGACCAGCACGGTCAGCCGCCGCCGTCGTGCGCCGGCCTCGACGCTGGGCAACTCGATGTCGGGATCGGCGATGCCCAGCAGGTCATCCATCAGCAGCAGATCTTCGGGATCGGCCGGACCGATTCGGGCGCGGACCTGCGCCCGGGCCGCCTCGTGCTCGAGGCCTTCGACGCCCAGCGCGCTGCGCAACAGGGCGGTGACGGCGTGGAAAGGGACGTCGCTGGTATGGGATTCACAGTAAGTGGCGGACACCTGAACGCCTCGGCTTGCTGCCAGTGCCCCTGCTTCCCGCAGGATACGGCTCTTGCCGATACCCGGAGGTCCAACGACGCCGACAACACACCCAGCCCCAGCGATGGCCTCGTCGAGAATCGCGTTGATGGTGCTCAGTTCCCACGTGCGCCCGACCAGCCGCGGGTCGCTGCGCCAGCGTTGATCGCGCGTCGTCGCGATCAAGCGGCGCGCGGATACCGGGTCGGTGGCACCTTTGATGTGCACCAGCTCGGGATCGGCCAGCACCGCAGCACATTCGACCAGCCTTGCGGTGGATTCGCTGAGCATCACTCCGCCCGGCGGTGCCACCGACTCCATCCGCTGGGCCATCCCTACCTGCTCGCCGATCGCGGTGTAACCCAACGCGCCGGAACCGATTTCGCCGGCAATTACCTGACCCGAATTCAGGCCCACCCGCAACTGCAGATTCAGGCCGTCGCGTCGTCCGACCTCACCCGCCACCCGCTGCGCCTCGTCCTGAATCCCCAGGGCCGCCAGGCATGCCCGAAAAGCATGATCCTCCAACGCAACCGGGGCACCGAACACCGCCATGATCCCGTCGCCGGTGAACTTGTCCACCGTGCCACCGAACCGCCGCACCACCGCCGACGCCGCCGTCACCAGCTCAGTCATGATCTCGCGCAACCGTTCGGCACCCAGCGCCGCCGCGATATCCATCGAATGCACCACATCGGCGAACAACACCGTCACCTGCTTGTACTCGGCATGGGCATCGTGCGCCGTGACCGGCGCACCACAGCCATCACAGAATCGCGCACCCTCACGCGGCGCGGTGCCACACGTGCGGCACGCCGTCGCTGCGGTCATCAGACCCTCCGCCGCTCCGGCCCCCAGGTCCCAATTCACCAGCGTAAGGCACTAGCCGACTCCCAGAAGAGGTTTGATCAGGTAGCGAACAGCGGACGACGCGGGTCCCGCGTCGTCTGGCTCAGCGTCGTTGCTAAGTGGTGGCGCGCCGAAACCGGACCGGATTGCAGTAGCGCGGTACTGCGCTCGTCGCACGGCCGGTGGGTGATGATTCGCATCGCAGAACGACCTTCAGGTTTCTCTCAGGGAAGGCCCGGCCATGGCTAAGCGCTTCAGCAATCGGAATTGTCGGCACCGTAACGCCAAGGCGCTCCGTCGTGCCGTGGTCGGTTTGATTGCGAGTGCAAGCGCGTTTTTGGCGTTCGGCATGACCCCGTTGGCCATGACGCCGTCAGCGCATGCTGATGAATTTGAGCTGATTGTTGATCCGATCATCAACGCTATTTCGAGCATTGACCCCGCGCTGGGTACGGATTTGACTGCTGCACTAGGGGATTTCACCACTTCCAGCGGCTGGGACCCTGTGCTGGCGGACCTTAGCAGCTTGGACTCGTTGTTCGGGGCGAGCAGCAGCGCGGCCAGCGTGGTTCCCGACACCAGCTCGGCGGCATCGGACATCAGCTCTGTGACGTCAAGCGGCGATTATTGGGACACGTTTATCCATGGGCTTGAACAGGATTGGATTAACAGCCCATTTGGGACCGAAGTCGATAACGCGATCAACACGATGGCGGCGAAAGCTGATCCGGCGTTGGTGGGCGATTACTGCGGGTTGGTTTGTAACGGCGCCAACGGACTCCCGGGCACCGGAGAAGATGGCGGCAACGGCGGATTGCTGCTCGGCGACGGCGGCGCTGGCGGCTCCGGCGCGCCTGGCACCGGCGAGGCCGGCGGTAATGGCGGCGATTCTGGGCTGCTGGGCTACGCCGGCTCCGGCGGGGCCGGCGGAAGCTCAGCGACCGGCGACGGCGGGGCCGGCGGGAACGGCGGTAATTCCGGCGACCCGCTGACGGGCTACGGCGGGGCCGGCGGCGCGGGTGGATTGAGCACGGCGCCCGGCGGGGTCGGCGGGGCCGGCGGGGACGGCGGCAATGGCGGCCTGCTGTTCAGCGCCGGTGGGGCCGGTGGGACGGGCGGGGGTTCGATCCTCGGCGACGGCGGGGCCGGCGGGAACGGCGGGACCGGCGGGTGGCTGTCCGGCGTCGGCGGGTTCAGCGGCGGGAACGGCGGGGCCGGCGGATTCGGCGAGACCACCGGAGGTGCTGGCGGGGCCGGCGGCAATGGGGCGCTGATCTTCGGTCCCGCTGGGACCGGCGGGGCCGGCGGATTCGGCGAGACCACCGGAGGTGCTGGCGGGGCCGGCGGCAATGGGATCCTGGCCGGCAACGGCGGGGCCGGCGGGGCCGGCGGGGCCAGCGCGGCCGGTACCGGCGGAGCCGGTGGGACCGGCGGCAATGCGGGCTCGCTGCAAGGCGCCGGTGGGGCCGGCGGGAACGGCGGATTCGGGGCGGACGCCGGCGGCAACGGCGGGACCGGCGGCAATGCAGTAGGGATCGGCAACGGCGGCGGTGCCGGCGGAGCCGGCGGCGACAGCTCAACGGGCACCGGCGGGAACGGCGGGACCGGCGGCAACGCCGGGCTGATTGAGGGGCCCGGCGGGGCCGGCGGGACCGGCGGAAGCTCAGCGACCGGCGACGGCGGGGCCGGCGGGGTCGGCGGCCACGGCGGCGTCCTACTCTTGGGCACCGGAGGGCCCGGGGGCGAGGGCGGCAACGGCGCAGTGACCGGCGGCAACGGCGGCAACGGCGGCCCCGCCGGCTGGCTCGGCATCGGCGGCAACGGCGGCAACGCCGGGCTTGGCGCGACCCCGGGCACGCCCGGCATCGGCGGCACCGGCGGGCTGGGGTCCGGGAATAACGGGTTGGCGCCGTAGTAATGATCAGACGTGCAATAAGCGCCAGCATTTGCGGTGATCGCAATACTCTTTTCAGGTGCGCTTGCCGTGGCCGTTAACTGGCCGCTCTGAGGAGATGGCGGCCATCGAGGCCGCCATCTCGGCTTCGGATGCTTCGGGGATCGTTGTCTACGGCGCGGCGGGGGTGGGCAAGAGCCGAATCGCGCATGAGGCCTTGTCTGTTGCTGAGTCGCAAGGATGCGAATGCCGTTGGGTGGTCGGCACATCTTCGGCACGGGCGATTCCGCTGGGCGCCTTCACCGCGTGGGCGCCGTCGGGTGTCGCCGACACGGTTCAATTGCTGCGGGGAGTGATCGAGTCGCTGACGGCCGCATCTTCGGACGCGACGGTGGTTGTGTGTGTCGATGACGTGCATCTGCTTGACGATTTGTCGATATTCGTTGTGCACCAGATCATGCAGCGCGGCGCGGCGAAACTGCTGCTCACCGTTCGCGACGGTGAGCCCATTCCCGCTGCGGTGCAAGAGATATGGAAGGGTGGCTGGTTCGAACGTCTTGACCTCCAGCCGCTGTCGCTCGACGAAACCACCACACTACTGTCGGCGACGTTAGAAGGATCGGTGGATCCGGATGCGGCGCAGCGGCTTTGGAAGCTCACCCGTGGCAACGTCTTGTATCTACAAAACATCGTCGAGCAGGAGGTCGCTGACGGCCGTGTCGCAAAACAACACGGCTACTGGCGCTGGATCGGTGATCCGATCATGCCGCCCGGCTTGGTCGAGCTGATCGAATCCCGCATCGGGGACTTACCCGCACCGGTTAGTGATGTGGTCGACGCGCTGGCTGTTGGTGAGCCGATCGAATTGCCGGCGCTGCAGCGGATCACTGATCCGGCCGCGGTCGAGGAGGCCGATACCCGTGGTCTGATCACGCTCGAGCCCGGTGTCGCCGGCGTGCAGGTCCGGGTGGCGCATCCGCTCTACGGTGAGGTGCGCCGCAGAAGTGCGCCAGCCACGAAGTTGCGGCGGCTGCGCGGGCTGGTCGCCGCCGAACTCGCCGGGTCCGATGAGTGTGACGACATCCAGGTGGTCGTGCGGCGGGCCACGTTGAGTCTCGACTCCGACCTCGCACCCGACGCGGACCTGCTCGTCAGGGCGGCTCAGGGCGCCGTCTGGCTGGCGGATCTGCCCCTGGCCGATCGACTCGCGGAAGCGGCCATCCACGCCGGAGCGGGTGCGGAGCCGAACTTTGTTCGCGCGCATGCGCTTTCGTGGCTTGGCCGTGGCGAAGAGGCCGAGGCGGTGCTCGCAGCGATTGATGCCGGTCAGTTGACCGACTGCGACCGCGCGAGATTCGCGTTCTTCCGCGCGAGCAACCTACTGTGGGCGCTCGGTGACCCTGAACGCGCGAAAGAAATCATCGACGACGCGTCGCGCACCACACCACCTCAGGTTCACAGCTATATCGACGCCTTCCTCACCGTGTACTGGTTTGCGATGGACCAGCCCGATAAGGCGTTGCAAGCGTCGAAGAAACTCGCGCTCGAGGGCCTACCCGCCGTAGTCGGTGCAGAGATAGCCTGGGCGCTGGCCACCATAGCCGCCGACGCCGGGCGCACCTCTGAGGCTGCGGTCGCCGCAGAAGCGGGATGCGTCGCTGCGACGCGCTCTTTCGACGCTCCGCACATGCGGTTCAACATCGCCGATTCACACGTCGGCGCGCTGGTGCTAGCAGGGCGGATCGGCGACGCCGCTGAGGTGGCCGAACGCGTGCAGCACCAGGCAGCCGACCTTCCGGGCGCGGCTCAATTACTTGGTGCTGCCGTGGCGGGTCGGGCCGCCCTCGGTGCAGGCGACCTTCATTCCGCGTGTGCGCTCCTGGAACAGGCAGCGGTAGGGATGTCCCGCACGCATGCTTCGGGTTGGGGGTACCGCTATCACATCCCACGCGCGACCGCGCTAGCGGTTCGCGGATCAACTGACGAGGCAGCCGCCGCGCTCGCCGCGCTCGACAAGGTGCGACGTCCATTTCGGTCGCTGGACTACGAGTTGAGCCTGGCCCGG
>DATJOR010000192.1:0-3513 GCA_035506875.1 Mycobacterium sp. | reverse complement strand
GACGATTGAGGTGACCCGGCGCCAGCTAATGGCGTCAGCGGGCGGGATGGTATTGGCGTCCTTCGCCTTGCCGTCCAACCTGCGGAAGATCATCGACGGCGCGCCAGCAGCGCGCATGAACTCGGCGCGGTCGACCGCGCCCATCTCCGAGATCAAGCACGTGGTCGTGCTGATGCAGGAGAACCGATCCTTCGACCACTACTTCGGCGCCATGCCGGGCGTGCGCGGATTCAACGACCCGCTGGCGATCCCGGGCGTCTTCAAGCAGGCGGACCCGGATAACCCTGACGGGTACCTCTACCCGTTCCACGCCGACACGCACAGCACCAGCGCCCAGGCGCTGCCGTCGACGAGCCACAGCTGGCTGCCGCAGCATGACTCCTGGGACAACGGCGCCATGGACGGCTTCGTGACCGCGCGACTCAACAAGTCGATCGACTCCTATGACGGGACAGCCGCGCAGTACTCCATGGCGTACTTCAAGCGCGACGACATTCCGTTCCAGTGGGCGCTGGCCGACGCCTTCACGATCCTCGATGGCTACCACTGCTCGGTGCTCGGTCCGACGTGGCCGAACCGGCTCTATCTCATGACCGGTCAGATCGATCCCGCGGGCACCAACGGCGGGCCGACCTACGGCAACTACGTGCCCACCGAGGGCTTCTCCTGGACGACCTATCCGGAGCTGCTGACGAAGGCTGGCGTTCCCTGGAAGGTCTACCAGGAGGTCGACAACTACGGCTTCAACGTGCTGGAGTACTTCGACCAGTACCAGAACGCGCCGACCTCGTCGCCGCTGTACCAGAACGCCATGAAGTTCTACCAGGCCGGCCAGTTCGAGTACGACGCGATGAACGACCGGCTGCCGACGGTCTCGTACATCCTGCCGACCTCCTACCAGTCCGAGCACCCCGACTTCATGCCGGCGGCCGGCGCCGACTACGTCAAGAGCAAGGTCGACGCGATCGCGGCCAATCCCGATGTCTGGGCGAAGACGCTCTTCATCCTCACCTACGACGAGAACGACGGGTACTTCGACCACGTCGTCCCGCCCACCGCACCGACGGGCACGGCTGGCGAGTTCGTCACCTCGTCGGCATCGGCGGAGAAGTCCGCGCCAGGTCCGATCGGGCTCGGCTTCCGCGTCCCCTGCATCCTCGTCTCCCCGTGGACGGTGGGCGGCTTCGTCTGCCACGACACGTTCGACCACACCTCAGTTACCCGGCTGCTTGAGCTGGTGACCGGCGTAGTCAATCCCAACATCACCGCCTGGCGGCGCCAGACTGTCGGCGACTTCACCTCGGCGCTGGGCGCGTTCCCGAGCCGGCGGTTCCCGCGGCTGCCCGACACTAAGCGGGACCTCGAGCGGGCCGAAGAGGAAGTCGTCCAGTTCCAGCTCCCGCCCTATCCGGGAGCCAACCAGACCCCGCCCGTCCAGCAGCATGGGTACAAACCGCTGCGCAACGAGGCAGTCGCGTCGACTGTAGTGGGAGTGTGATCGCATGGCACCGCGCGAATCATCGACCTCCGGCGCGGCCTGGGTCAGCCGGCGCGTGATCATTGCGGGAGCGGCAGCCCTCGTGCTCGCCGCCGCCGGCACGGCGACTGCCCTAGCTACGCACAGCTCCGTACACTCCATCGCTGGCAAGCACGCGGTCATCAAGGCTCGGCTGGCCGCATCAGCCTGCACCGGACCGAGCGGAGCCGCCTACCTGGCGCTCCCCGGCTATCAGGCCTTCGACGCTGTCAACACCGACGACTGCTACCTCGTTCAGCAGTACAACGTGGGCGACAGGGAAGTGCCGGGTACCGGCACCGAGGACTTCAACTACGACTCCACCGACGAGGGCATCGCGATGTACGGCAACACGCTGTACTTCGCCAACACCGGCAACGACACAGTCGCGGTGATCGACACCACCGCGCTCAACGTGAGCAACTGGGAAAACCCCGCCGAGACTCTGATCCACGTCGGCTTCGATCCGCAGAACCTGGCCGTCACCCCTGACGGCAGTCAGGTATGGGTCGCTGACACGGGCCCGCAGACCGGCTTCCGGTCGCTGGGCGGGATCAGCGTGATCTCGACGGCCAGCGACACGGTGACAGCGAGGCTGCGCCTGCCGACCGATCCCCGGAACATCGCGTTCTCACCCTCCGGGGCCACCGCCTATGTAACCGCCGGCGACGGCTTGTGGGTCATCAACACCGCCACCCTCAAGGTGGACACCGTGATCCGTGGGCTAGGTAATCCCGAGGGCGTCGCGGTCACGCCGGATGGCAAGACGGTCTACGTGACCAACACGGTGCAGAGCCTGGTGGACGTCATCAGCGCGGCATCCAACCAGGTCACCGGCAATATCCCCGTCGGCCAGATGCCGTGGCAGCTAGTGATCTCCGCCGATGGCAGCACGATCTACGTGGCCGACGGCGACTCGAACGCCATCTCAGTAATCAGCACGGCGTCCGGCAAGGTCACGAACACAATCCCCGACCCTGGCGACCCGGTCAGCCTGGCGCTGACCCCCGACGGCAGCGAACTGTGGGTGGGCGGGCTCACCTCGGGCGTCGTTACGGTGTTCGATACGTCCAACGGCAGCTCGGTCGGCGGCTTCAACGTCGGCTTCGGCGGGGCTAACTCGGGCGACGGAGACGAGCCGACCGGCATAGTGATCACCAAGACCCTGACCGCCGGTGGTAGCTAGACCGCGACCGGATCCGCGATAGGTAGCGGACGACCACAGTAGGTTGCTCGCCACGCGGGGCCCTGCCTTCGGGCAGGGCCCCGTGCCGTTCATGCTGCCTGTCCGCCGGACTGATCAATCAGTTTCTTCGAGATCAAAGCATTAGACCTCAATCGAATGTGCTAGACTGCTCTCATGCGGCCCCAGCGCACGCCCATCGGCCTTCACCTGACGCATGCGTCCAGGGTCATTAGCCGCGCATTCGACGACGCCCTTGCGCTGGCTGGCGGTTCGCTCCCGGTGTGGCTAGTCCTGCTCAACCTCAAGATGCGCACCGTCGCCAGCCAGCGCGAGCTGGCCGAGGCCATGGGGATTACGGAAGCGACGCTCACGCACCACCTGAACGCGATGGAGAACGCCGGGCTCATTACCCGGCGGCGTGACCCGGCGAACCGGCGGATCCACGTCGTCGAGCTCACTGAGGCCGGCGAGTCCTCGTTCGCGCAGCTACGGCAGGCTGCCGCGACGTTCGACGCGCAGCTCCGCCATCAGGTGAGCGACCAGGAGATCGCGACGCTGGAGAGCCTGCTCGGCCGCCTCGCTGCCAACGTCGCGCCACCCGACAGCCGGCCGTTGTGGGCCGGCCTCGCCGAGGAGAAGCCGTGACTGAAGAAATCGCTACGATGCCGGATGCCTCGAAGCCGCCGCTCAGCCGACGGCTGCAGGCACGCGCCTTCCGGATCATCAACGTCCCGATGCGCGCGGTGCTAGGACTCCCGGTCGCCACTCCGCTCGGCGGCAGCCTGATGCTGGCATTCATCGTCGGGCGGAC
>DATJOR010000191.1:0-11829 GCA_035506875.1 Mycobacterium sp. | reverse complement strand
ACGCCGCCATCCAGCAAGGCGTCACCACCGTGTACGGCTGGACCCGACAAGGACCGATTCGAGCCCTGCCGTGAGCACACACACCAAGCACCCGGAAACCATCACCGCCGAAGATGGCAACGTGAAGGTGACCCGCTGGGTGGCCACCATCGCCGGGCTGATCGGATTCGTGCTGTCGATCGCCACGCCGCTACTGCCGGTCGTGCAGACCACCGCACAGCTCAATTGGCCGCAACACGGACAATTCAATAGCGTTACGGCGCCGTTGATTTCGCTTACCCCGGTCGACGTACACGTCAGCGTGCCGTGCCCGGTCGTGCGGCGCATGCCGCCCAACGGCGGGATCGTGCTGGGCACCGCGCCCAAACAGGGCAAGGACGCCAACCTCAACGCGATGTTCGTCGTCGTCAGCAAGCAACGTGTGGACGTCACCGACCGCAACGTGGTGATCCTGTCCGTGCCGCGCGATCAGGTCGAGTCGCCGCAATGCCAGCACATCGACATCACGTCGACGCTGGCCGGGACGTACGCCACCTTCGTCGGGCTCAAGGATCCGTCGGGTAACCCGCTGCGCAGCGGCTACCCCGACCCGAACCTGCGCCCGCAGGTCGTCGGGGTGTTCACGGATCTCACCGGACCGGCGCCGCCGGGGCTGACCTTCTCGGCGACGATCGACACCCGGTTCTCCACCACCCCAACCGCTTTGAAGTTGTTCGCGATGGTGGGCGCGATGGTGGCGACGATCGTGGCGCTGATCGCGCTGTGGCGCCTCGACCAGCTGGACGGCCATCGGATGCGCCGGCTGATACCGGCGAATTGGCGGACCTTCACCCTGGCCGATGCCACGGTGATGTTCGGGTTCGTGCTGTGGTGGGTGATCGGCGCGAACTCGTCCGACGACGGCTACATCCTGGCCATGGCCCGCGTCGCCGACCGGGCCGGCTACATGTCCAACTACTTCCGCTGGTTCGGCAGCCCGGAAGACCCGTTCGGCTGGTACTACAACTTGCTGGCGTTGATGACCCACGTCAGCGACCAGAGCCTGTGGATGCGGCTGCCGGATCTGATTGCCGGACTGGTGTGTTGGCTGCTGCTGTCGCGTGAGGTGCTGCCCCGGCTGGGCCCCGCGGTGACCCGTAGCAAGGCCGCCAACTGGGCGGCCGGCATGGTGCTGCTGACCGCGTGGATGCCGTTCGACAACGGTCTGCGACCCGAGCCCATCATCGCGCTCGGTTCGCTGGTCACCTACGTGCTGATCGAACGGTCGATGCGCTACAGCCGGTTGACGCCCGCGGCGCTGGCGGTGGTCACCGCGGCGTTCACGCTGGGCGTCCAGCCCACCGGGTTGATCGCGGTGGCCGCGTTGGTGGCCGGTGGTCGTCCGATCCTGCGGATTCTGGTACGCCGTCATCGGGTGGTCGGCACCTGGCCGTTGTTGGCGCCGATGCTGGCCGCGGGCTCGGTGATCCTGACGGTGGTGTTCGCCGACCAAACGCTGGCAACGGTGTTGGAAGCGACCAGGATTCGCACCGCGATCGGACCCAGCCAGGCCTGGTACACCGAGAACCTGCGCTACTACTATTTGATCCTGCCCACCGTCGACGGATCGCTGTCGCGGCGCTTCGGGTTCCTCATCACCGCACTGTGCCTGTTCACCGCGGCCTTCATCATGTTGCGGCGCAAGCGGGTTCCCGGTGTCGCGCGCGGGCCGGCGTGGCGGCTGATGGGCGTCATCTTCGGCACCATGTTCTTCCTGATGTTCACCCCCACCAAGTGGGTGCACCACTTCGGGTTGTTCGCCGCGGTGGGCGCCGCCATGGCGGCCCTGACCACCGTGCTGGTGTCGCCGTCGGTGCTGCGCTCGTCGCGTAACCGGATGACGTTCCTGGCCGCGCTGATGTTCCTGCTGGCGTTGTGCTTCGCGACCACAAACGGTTGGTGGTACGTATCCAGCTACGGCGTGCCGTTCAACGCCACGATGCCGAAGATCGGCGGGATCAGCGTCAGCACAATGTTTTTCGCATTGTTCGTGGTGACGGCGTTGTACGCGGCCTGGCTACACTTCGCTCCCCGCGACCGCGGGCAGGGCCGGCTGGCGCGTGCCCTGACCGTGGCGCCGATCCCGATCGCCGCCGGCTTCATGGCGGTGGTATTCGTCGCTTCGATGGTGATCGGCATCGTCCGGCAATACCCCACCTACTCCAATGGCTGGTCCAACATCCGGGCCTTTGTCGGCGGCTGCGGGCTGGCCGACGACGTCCTCGTCGAGCCCGACACCAACAACGGGTTCATGGCCGCGTTGCCCGGCAACTCGGGTGCTTGGGGCCCATTGGGCCCCCTTGGCGGCGTCAACCCGGTTGGCTTCAGCCCCAACGGGATTCCCGATCACACCGTTGCCGAAGCGATCGTGATGCACCCCAACCAACCCGGCACCGACTACGACTGGGACGCGCCGACCAAGCTCAAGACACCCGGCGTCAACGGCTCTACGGTGCCGCTGCCCTACGGCCTTGATCCCCATCGGGTTCCGGTGCTGGGCAGCTACACCACCGGAGCGCAGCAGCAGAGCAAGCTGGCGTCGGCGTGGTATCAGCTGCCCCGCCCCGACGACGGGCACCCGCTGGTGGTGGTCACCGCCGCGGGCAAGATCGCCGGCAACAGCGTGCTACACCACCACACCGACGGCCAGACCGTCGTCCTGGAATACGGCAAGCCCGGCCCGAATGGCGACGTGGTGCCGGCCGGACGGCTGGTGCCCGACGATTTGTACGGCGAGCAGCCGAAGGCTTGGCGCAACCTGCGATACGCGCGATCGAGGATTCCCGCGGACGCGGTCGCCGTCCGGGTCGTTGCCGAGGACTTGTCGCTGACGCCGGAGGACTGGGTCGCGATCACCCCACCGCGGGTGCCCGAACTGCGTTCGGTGCAGGAGTACCTCGGGTCTACGCAACCAGTGCTGATGGACTGGGCCGTCGGCCTGGCGTTCCCGTGTCAGCAGCCGATGCTGCACTCCAACGGCGTCACCGATATCCCGAAGTTCCGCATCACGCCGGATTACACGGCGAAGAAGATGGACACCGACACCTGGGAGGACGGGGTCAACGGCGGCCTGCTGGGCATCACCGACCTGTTGCTGCGTGCGCATGTGATGGCTACCTATCTGTCGCACGACTGGGCCCGCGACTGGGGTTCACTGCGCAAGTTCGACACCCTGGTCGACGCGCCGCCCGCGCAGCTAGACCTTGGCACCGCCACCCATTTCGGGTGGTATTCGCCGGGCAAAATCCGGATCAAGCCTTAGCCCGAGCGTGTCACGCGTTGTGACCGCAATCACGACTTGCTGAGCGTCACGACATGTTCGAAGTCCTCCCTCGCCGGGTATCGCCGAAGAGTCGACTTCAAACGAAAGGAAGGCCATGAGCCGTAGCGGACCAGAAGAGGCCATCAGAGGCATCGTCGAGGACGTCAAGGGCAAGACCAAGGAAATCATCGGGATCGTCGCCAACCGCGACGGTCTGCGCAAAGAGGGCCGGGCTCAACAGGAGAAGGCGGAAGCCGCGCGCAACGTGGCCAGAAAAGAGGCGGAGGCCGAGGCCGCGCGTGCCGCGGAGCAGGCCGCCGAGGCCCGCCAGAAATCCGGCGAATAACGCGAGAAACGAGCTCACCGGCAAGGTTTTCAGCCTTGCCGGTGAGCTTTCTCATGCGTAGACGACCTCGATCACGGGTAGCCGACAGCTATGCGTGCTGAAGAAGGCGATGAATCCGTCGACGAGCTGGCCGACGAGGCCGCGAAGGCGAAGAAACAGCTCAGAGAAAACACCGAAACCGGCAAGCAGGTCCAAGAAGAGACGCAGGACACAAACAGCGACTAGGTGTGGTAGCCGTCATGCATGATGTGTGACGGGCGTCATTGCACTCGCGTCAAAAATTATTGACGCTCTGTCAATGACACTGCCGACCCGGCCGACCCTGACGCTGAGCGGCTGCGCCGCAATCCTGACGATCCTGGCCACAGCCGGAGCCACCGCCGCTCCCGCCGGCGCAAGCGCTGGGACAACCGTTCCACTGAGAAGCGTGCTGCGCGCGTGCGATTTCAGCCCAATCCAGTGGTATTCGGCGCAGAGCGACGGCTCAGCCTCGTCGGCAATCCGCGCCGGCGGAGGCACGGTCAGCGCGGAGGTGCATTTGTCGGAGCCTGGTTCGCCGGGCACCCACTTCGACGTCAGGCTGATCCAGGCGCCGCGGGCGTCGAACTCGCCGTGCGGTGCAGGTGGTCCGGGCGTCGCGGTCGGCGGCCTCGACACCGATGGGGCGGGCCAGGCAACAACCACGCTGCAGGACAGCATCCAGTCGGGCACGACGGGCGTATGGGTTTTCATCCAGCGCCCGAACCCGTATTCGCAGGGGCCCGCCGAGTTCTACACGTCGGACTTCATCGCCTCCGTCTGACAGCCCGGGTCTAGATCGGGGTCAGGCCGTGTTTTCGCTGCACCCGGTCATGCTTTTGCTTGTCGCGCAGCAGGTGTAAAGATTTGCGCAGCAGCAGCCGGGTCTCGTGCGGCTCGATCACCCCGTCGATGTAGCCGCGCTCGGCGGCGGTCCATGGGATCGCCATGTTGAGGTTGTAGCCGTCGATGAACTCTTTCTTGATCGCCTGCGCCTCGGGCGTGGTCGGGTCGGGGAAGCGTTTCATCAGCAGCTGCGCGGCGCCGTCGGCGCCGATCACCGCGATGCGCGCGGTGGGCCAGGCGAAGTTCAGGTCGGCGGTCAGCTGCTTGCAGCCCATCACCGCGTACCCGCCGCCGTAGGCCTTGCGGACGATGATGGTCACCTTCGGCACGTCGGCCTCGACGAGGGCGTTGAAAAAGCGACCGCCGCGCTTGATGATCCCGCTCTTCTCCTCCTGGACCCCCGGCATGGCGCCCGGGGTATCGACGACGAAAACCAAAGGCAGGTTGTAGGAGTCGCAGAATCGGATGAAGCCGGCCGCTTTGTCGGATGCCTCGGTGTCGACCGCACCGGACATGTGCATCGGCTGGTTGGCGATCACCCCGACCGGCCGGCCGTCCACCCGCGCGAATGCCGTGATCATCGCCAGACCACGCTGCGCAGCCACGTCGAAAACGTCCCCGTCGTCGAAGATGCGCAGCAGAATCTCGTGCATGTCGTAGGCGGTGTTGTCAGCGTCCGGCACGATCGAGTCGAGCTCCAGGTCGTGTGGGGTGATCTCCGGCTCCAGGCCTGGGTTGACGATCGGTGGGTCGTCGAAGGTGTTGTTCGGCAGGAAACTCAGGTAGTCGCGGACATACTGGAAGGCCGCGGCCTCATCCTCGACGACCTGGTGGATGTTGCCGTAGCGGGCCTGGTTGTCGGCGCCGCCCAACTCGTCCATGCTGACGTCCTCGCCGGTGACGTCCTTGATCACGTCAGGGCCGGTGATGAACATGTATCCCTGGTCGCGCACCGCCACCACCAGATCGGTCTGGATTGGTGAATACACTGCTCCCCCAGCACATTTGCCTAGGATGATCGAAACCTCCGGAACCAGGCCGCGCAACATCTCGTGACGCCGGGCCAGCTCGGCATACCAGGCCAGCGAGGTGACGGCGTCCTGGATACGGGCGCCGGCCGAGTCGTTGATGCCGACGATCGGGCAGGCGGTCATCGCACACCACTCCATCAGCTTGGCCACCTTGCGGCCGAACATCTCACCAACCGAGCCCTGGAACACGGTCTGGTCGTGGGAGAACACCGCCACCGGGCGGCCGTTGATCCGGCCGTGCCCGGTGACCACACCGTCGCCGTAGAGCGCGTTCGGGTCGCCCGGTGTCTTGCACAGCGCGCCGATCTCTAAGAAGGTGCCCGGGTCCAGCAGCGCATGGATACGTGCTCGCGCACTGGGGATGCCCTTCTTGGCCCGCTTGGCGACGGCCTTCTCACCGCCGGGTTCCTTTGCCAGCTCCAGCTTTTCGCGGAGTTCGGACAGCAGCTCGGCGGTGGTCTTGGTGGTCACTTAGCCTCTTTCTGCTCTGCGTCAATCTTGTTGAGCGCCTGGGTCATATGCGCGCCGACCTTGGCGATGATCGGCTCGTCGATGGCCTGAATGTGCTCGCCGCCGATCGCCACCACCTCCAGATCGGAGACGTAGTCACCCCAACCGCCGTCGGGCTTACGGGTGGCATAGGCGGGCTCGAACATGATCGCGTCGTCGTGGTAGCGGTCGGCCATGTACAGCGTTACATGGCCGTCGTACGGCTGGTACTCGGCGGTGTCGATCGCCCGCTGATCCAGATACGACGTACGCTGATGCTCGATGATCCCGCCGGGGATCTGCACGCCGCTTTGTTTGACGGCCTCCAGCACGAACCTGACCTGTCCCTCGTCGTCGAGTTGTTCGAGCTGCTCGTAAGGGATTTCGGGGACCTCGACGTTGAAGGTCCGCTCGGCGAAGCGCGCATAGCGGTCCCAGCGCTTGCGGGTCTCCTCCTTGGTCTGCAGGATCGGCTCCCCGGGCATCACCGCGTCGATCAGCCCGACGAACGGCACGTCGCAGCCCTGTTGCTTCAACCCGATCGCGCACGCGTAGGCCAAAGCGCCACCCAGCGACCAGCCGGCCAGGATGAACGGCCCGTCGCCCTGCAGCTCGCGCAGCTTCGGAACGTATTGCGCGGCGCGCTCTTCGATGGTGCCCTCGACGCGCTCCAACCCGTACATCGGGGTATCCGGCGGGAGGCGGTTGAGCAATGGCTCGTAGACCACCGTCGATCCGCCGGCGGCGTGGAACACGAATACCGGTGGCTTGGTGGACCCTTCGGGCCTGGCGCGGAGGGTGCGCACGAAGCCGTCGATCTGGCCGGACTCCAGGTAATCGCGGACCGTCGTCGCCAACTCCTCGATCGTCGCGGCGGCTTTCACGTCATCCGCACTGATCGTGCCTTCGGCGCGTTCCGAAAGCCGTTGCGCCATCTTGGTGGCCGCGTCATCGTCGAGCTTGGGCAACTCGTTGAAGATGCCACCAGGCGACTTGCCGGTGACGATCGCCCAGGTGGCGAAGGTGACCCGCTCGGCGGCATCCCGCGGCGGAATGTCCGAATTGAGTGCCGCGGCAACAGCTTCCTGGTTGAGCACCTGCGCGGCGCCGGCCAGGTTCGGCTGCGTGGAACGGGCTGCCGGGCCAGAGGGGTCTGCCGGTGGCGGTGGAATCGGCGCCTCGGAAGCCGGCGGCTCCGGCTGCGTCTCGGGCTCGGCTTGGCTGTCCGGCGCGGGTGCCGTCACCGAAGCTGGTGTCGCCCCGGACAACAACGCCGCCTGTTCCTTGGCGATTTCGTCGGGCGTTTGAGTCTTCTGGCGCTCGTGCAGGTCTTGTACCTCGTCGCGGTGCTCGATCGCGTACTCGATGAGCTTCTCGACGTTGTAGAGGTTGGCGTCGCGGACCGCCTGGAGCTGGATCGGCGGCATGTCGAAGTCGTATTCGACGCGGTTCTTGATCCGCACGGCCATCATCGAGTCCAGGCCGAGCTCGATCAGCGGCACCTCCCACGGCAGGTCCTCGGGCTCGTAACCCATCGCCATCGACACGATGGAGGCCAGCCGATCACGCACGGTCTCACCGGAATCCGGCGACCAACGCGCCAAAGCCCCCACTTGACGGGCAGTCAGGCTGTCGGTCACGGCGTCGGCCGGCTCCGGCTCGCCCACTGCCGACTCGGCGGCCGCGGCCGGCGCGGCGGTGACCGCCGCCGCGATCGCCGCACCGGCGCCAACCGCCGTCGGCAACACCGCGGCTTGGCCGGCCCGTGATACCAGCGCGTCGTAGACCAGCGTGAAGGATTCGTCGATGCGGGCGTGGATCTGCACGGCCGCGCCGCCGGGGTGGCGGGTCAGCGTCGTCACCAACCGGGCATTCTCCGCAGGCACCGCCCGTTGCTCCGACGCCACCAGCTGGGCATCCGGAAGCACCTGTACCGCAGCGGCTTTCACCAATGCCGCCAGATCGGTCGCCTCACGCGGTGCGTACTCCCACACGTGCCGGCCATCCGGCATCGCCACGTGGGTACCGGGCATCAGCACCGATCCGTCACCGGAGAAGTGCGCGTTGAGCCAGTGCTCCTTGCGGCGGAAGCGGGTCGGCGGGATGTTTGCGTAATCTTCCGGGCCGGCGGCACGGGAGAACAGAGTGCGGATGTCGAGGTCGTGGCCGTACACGAACAACTGCGCCATCGCCGACGTCATCGAATCGACATCGTCCTGCTTGCGCGCCAGCGTCGGGATCAGTTGCGCGTCCGGCAATCCTGCGGCCGCGGTGGTCAGACCGATCTGCATCAACGCGACCGGATTGGGCGCGAGCTCCAGGAACGTGGTGTAGCCGCTCTCGACGGCGTTGCGGATGCCGTGGGTGAAGTAGACCGAATGCCGCATGCCCTTGACCCAGTACGCGACATCGTGGATCGGCTCGCCGCCGGGCTTGACGTAGCTGCCCTCGTGCACCGTCGAGAAGATCCCTGCGGACGGGCTGCGCGGCACAATGCCTTGCAGTTCCGCGGAGAACTCGCCGAGCAGCGGATCCATCTGCGACGTGTGACCCGCGCCCTTGGTCTGAAGCTTGCGGGCGAAACGGCCCTCGGCTTCGCAGCGGGCGACGATCGCGTCGATCTCGTCGGGCGGGCCACCGATCACGGTCTGACTCGGTGCAGCGTAGACGCACACCTCCAGGCCGGGAAAGTCGCCGAACACGGTCTTGAGCTCGTCGGCGGAGTACTCGACGATCGCCATGAACCGGATGTACTCGCCGAACAGCATTGCCTCGCCCTCGCCCATCAGATGCGAGCGTGAGCAGATCACCCGGGTGGCGTCCTCGAGGGACAGGCCGCCGGAGAAGTAGGCCGAGGCGGGCTCACCCAGCGACTGACCAACTACCGCAGCGGGTTTGGCGCCGTGATGTTTGAGCAGTTCGCCCAGCGCGATCTGAATCGCGAAGATCACGACGTTGCTGGTTTCGATGCCGTAATCCTGCGAGTCGTCCAGGATCAGCTCGAGCACCGAGTAACCGCGCTCGTCTTGAATCAGCGCGTCGACCTTCTCGATCCACTCGGCGAAGACCTCGTTGCGCAGATACAGGTTCTTACCCATCTTGCGGTGCTGAGCACCGAAACCGGCCATCGCCCACACCGGGCCGCTGGTGACCGGTCCGTCGGTGCTGAACACGTTCGGCTTCTGCTTGCCGTCGGCGACCGCGCGCAGCCCCTTGATGGCTTCCTCGTGGTCATGAGCCAGCACCACCGCGCGCGAACGGCCGTGATTACGCCGCGACAGGGCACGCCCGATCGACTCCAGCGAAGACGCTTGGCCCTCCGGGCTTTCCATCCAGTCGGCCAGTTCCGCGGCGGCGACCTTCTTGCGTGACGTCAAGAACGCCGACACCGCCAGCGGCACCAGCGGTACCGGGGTCTCCTCGGCCGCAAGCTCTTCGAGTGCGATCTCCTTGAGCCGCAACGCTTCCTCGGTGACGCCGGGCAGTTCCGGTTTGTCGTCGGCAACTGCGGTCACATGTTCGTCGTCGATGAACTCGCCGTACTCGTCGAAGCGCACCCCGCCGATGTACTGGCCGGCTGCCTGCTCTTCGGGCGCGGCTGCTGTCTCGGGCTCCGGTTCGGGTTCACGTTCGACGACGTCGCGGGGCAGCACCTCACGCACCACCACGTGCGCGTTGGCGCCGCCGAAACCGAAGCTCGACACGCCTGCGACCGCGTACCCGCCGTAGCGCGGCCAGTCGGCAACGGTGTCAAGGACTTTCAGATGCGACGCGTCGAAGTCGATGTACGGATTGGGTCCGGCGTAGTTGATCGACGGCGGCAGCTTGCCGTGCTGCAACGACAGCACCATCTTGGCCAGGCTGGCCGCACCGGCCGCCGACTCCATGTGTCCGACATTGGTTTTGATCGCGCCGAGCAGCAGCGGCTTGTCGGCGGGACGGCCGCGACCGACCACCCGGCCCAGCGCCTGTGCCTCGATCGGGTCACCGAGCACCGTACCGGTGCCGTGCGCTTCGACGTAGTCGATGGTGCGCGGGTTGATGCCGGCGTCCTTGTAGGCCCGTCGCAGCACATCGGCCTGTGCGTCCGGGTTCGGCGCGATCAGACCGTTGGACCGGCCGTCGTGGTTGACCGCGCTGCCGGCGATCACCGCGAGAATCTGGTCGCCGTCGCGGCGCGCGTCGTCGACCCGCTTGAGCACCAGCATGGCGCCACCCTCGGAGCGGGTGTAGCCGTCGGCGTCCGACGAGAACGACTTGATCCGGCCGTCGGGCGCGAGCACCTGGCCGATCTCGTCGAAACCGAGCGTCACCGCCGGGGTGACCAACGCGTTGACGCCACCGGCGAGGGCCATGTCGCATTCGCCGCTGCGCAGCGCCTGCACGGCCTGGTGAGTCGCGACCAGCGAGCTCGAGCACGCGGTGTCGACCGCCACCGACGGGCCGTGAAAGTCGAAGAAGTACGAGACCCGGTTGGCCACAATCGAACTCGCCGTACCGGTGATCGCGTACGGGTGGGCGACGCTCGGGTCGGACATCGCCAGGTAGCTGTAGTCCATGACGGATGTGCCGACATACACGCCGACGGATTCGCCGCGCAGGCTGGACGCTGGGATGCGCGCGTGCTCGAGCGCCTCCCAGGTCAGCTCCAGCGTCATCCGCTGCTGCGGATCGACGTTGTCTGCTTCGGTCTTGGACAACGCGAAGAACTCGGAGTCGAAGCCTTTGATGTCTTTGATGTAGCCGCCGCGGGTGCGGGCCTTCTTGATCAGCTCGGCCAGCCGGGGCTCTTCCATGAACTCCGACCAGCGGTCCTCGGGCAGATCGGTGATGGCGTCGCGACCCTCCAGCAGCGCCTGCCAGGTCTCGTCGGGGGTGTTCATGTCGCCCGGCAACCGGGTGGCCAGGCCTACCACGGCGATGTCGACCCGCTCGACCGGCCCGCTGCGGGTCCAGTCGTTGTCGTCAGCGGTGTCGTCGATTTCGGGGTCGCCCTCGACGATCCAGGTGGCCAGCGATTCGATGGTCGGATGCTCGAATGCGGCTGCGATCGACACCGTCACGCCGGTGCGGTCCTCGATATCGGCGGCCATCGCCACCGCATCGCGCGACGCCAGACCCAATTCCACCATCGGTGTGGCCTCGTCGATGCTGTCGGGCGACTGCCCGACGGCGTTGGCGATCCAGTTGCGCAACCACTGCCGCACCTCGGCGACGGTCATGTCGGTGCGAGCTGGCTTAGCCGCGTCTTCGGTCGATGGTTGGGAATCGATGTCTGTGTCAGTCATATTCGCTTGTCAGTCCGCCTCGTCGGGGAATGAGTTGGGCGACGCCGTGCCTCTGCGCAGGCTTCCGTCCAGGTAGGCGGTGCGGCAGGCGCGACGCCCGATCTTGCCGCTGGAGGTCCGTGGAATCGCTCCGGACGACACCAGCAGCACGTCGCGGACGGTCACCCCGTGCCGCACCGCGACGGCCGTGCGGATGTCGTCGGCGATCGGCTGATGGTCGAGCTTGTGTGTGCCGGTGGCCCGCTCGCTGACGATGACCAGCTGCTCGGAGGTGTCATCGGGGTCGTATTTCAGGCCGGCGTGCGGGTTGTCGAACACCTCGGCGGGTAGCTGGTTCAGCGGCACCGAGAAGGCGGCCACATAGCCGACACGCAACGCCCGGCTGGATTCCTGCGCCGAGTACTCGATGTCCTGCGGGTAGTGGTTGCGGCCGTCGACGATGATGAGGTCCTTCACCCGGCCGGTGATGTAGAGGTCGCCGTCGTGGTACGTGCCGTAGTCGCCGGTGCG
>DATJOR010000190.1:0-10618 GCA_035506875.1 Mycobacterium sp. | reverse complement strand
CGTTGCCGAGCCCGGACGCACCAGGGCGCTGGCACGTCCGCGGTAGCGGCCGGTGTGGTCGATGCTGCGGCCGGACAGCACGTCGGGGTCGGTGCTGACATGGTTCGGCCCGACCAGCGACGACAGCTGCTGCAGCACACTTGGGGCCATGACCACGGTTTATCGGTCTACCACACCGCTCGATGACGATGCAGGATGAGTGTCGTGAGCGAGCAGCGTGAGGATGTCTGGTTCAACTCCGGCCGCGACCGCATCAGCGCGTGGCTGTATCGACCGAAGGGTAACGACTCGAATATTGGGGCGCCGCTGCTGGTGATGGCCCACGGGCTGGGCGCGGTTCGGACCATGCGGTTGGACGCCTACGCCGAACGCTTTTGCGCGGCCGGTTACGCCTGCCTGGTGTTCGACTACCGCAACTTCGGCGACAGCGAAGGTGCGCCACGTCAACTACTCGATATCCGGATGCAACTGCAGGACTGGACCGTTGCGGTAGCCTACGCCCGGACCCTGGCTGGTATCGACCACAATCGAATTGGCTTGTGGGGCACGTCGTTTAGCGGCGGTCATGTGATAGCCACGGCGGCTCGGGTGCCCGGCATCGCGGCGGTGGTGTCGCAATGCCCGTTCACCGACAGCGTCGCCTCGCTGGGCACGTGGAGTCCGTTGCTCACAGCCCAAGTCACGGCGTTGGCGGTGCGTGATCTGATCAACGCACGGATCGGCGGGCCGCCGGTGATGGTGCCGACCGCCGGCCACCCAGGCGAGGTCGCGCTGATGACCGCGCCCGACGCCTACCCCGGGTTTTTGAAGCTGGTGCCTGACGGCACGGTGCTGCGAAACGAGGTCGCCGCGCGGATCGGGGTGAAGATCCTGCCCTACCGTCCCGGCCGGCTTGCGGCGAAGGTGGCCTGCCCGATCCTGTTCTGCGTGTGCGAAACCGACTCGATCGCACCGTCGGGCCCGACCCGCCGCTATGCGGCGACGGCGCCGCGTGGTCAGGTCAACCTCTATCCGGAGGGCCATTTCGAGATCTATGTCGGCGACGCGTTCGAGCGCGTCATCGCCGACCAGCTCGATTTCCTCGACAAGAACTTGAAGACCCTCAGCGGATGACGCTGATGCCGCCGTCCACCGGGATCACCGCGCCGGTGATGTAGGTGCTGGCGCGGCTGGCGAGAAAGACGGCGATGCCGGCGATGTCGTCGGGCTGGCCGACGCGGCCCAGCGGCAAGTGCGCGCCAACCACGTCCGGCCCCGCGCTGAGCAACTCCTTGGTCATCCGCGACGGAAACAGCCCGGGCGCGATCGCGTTCACCAGAATCCGGGGCGCCAGCTCGCCGGCCAGATGCTGGGTGAGCATGTGCACGGCGGCCTTGCTCGCGCTGTAGGAGAAGTTGTTTCTGCCGCGCCCCGGCGGCACGATGCCATCGACGCTGCCGGTGTTGACGACGCGCGCCGGGTCGTCGTCGGTCGCGGCCG
The DNA here is from genome assembly GCA_035506875.1 of Mycobacterium sp. GTDB lineage: Bacteria > Actinomycetota > Actinomycetes > Mycobacteriales > Mycobacteriaceae > Mycobacterium. Next base: position 9,139 of record DATJOR010000190.1, on the reverse strand, counting down.
CCGTCAGCATCGGCACCAGCGCGCGGGTCAGCAGGAACACGCCTTTGACGTTTACGTCGTAGACCTTGTCGAAGCCCGATTCGGGGAACTCGTCAAACGGCGCCCCCCACGCCGCGCCTGCGTTGTTGAACAGCGCATGGACGGCGTCCTCCCGCTCCGCGAGGTCGCCGACCAGTGCATTGACCCCGTCGACCGTGCCGAGGTCGGCCGGGATCGCCTGCACCGGCCCGTGCACCGACAACTCTGCGACGGCGGCGTCCAGCTCGGCCTTCTTGCGGCTGGACAGATATACCGTCGCTCCCGCCTGCAGCAGTCCGCGCGCCATCATCACGCCGATCCCGCGGCCACCGCCGGTGACCACGGCGACCTTGCCGTCAAGGCGAAACATGTCAGTCATGGCCTAACTACGACCGGCTGTACCGATTTCGGTTCTGACCCCGAGCGGCGACTCGCTGCGGGCAGTCTCGTCGCGGATCAGACCGCGCAACAACGCGGTGCTGAACTCGGCGGCGATTTCCTTGGCGCTGCGGCGTCCACTCGGCCGCAGCCATCGGTACGCGCCCAGCGTCATCCCGATGTAGCCGAGCGCCAGGACGTGCGAATCGCATTCGAAGAACTCGCCGCTGGCGATGCCCCGGTCGATCAGTCCGTGGACGTGCTCGTAGACCTGGGTTTCCTTTTCGCGTACCGCGGCGACCTGCTCCTCGGTGAACCACTCGGTGATGTAGGGCTGCTCCTGGAAGTAGACCGCGGCGCCCTCGGGGTTGGCGGCGATGTTGTTGAGTAGCCGCACCGTGTACTGGTAAAGCGCCTCGCGCGCCGAAATGGTCGGATCGTCGTGCACCGCGTCCAGCGTGCGTTCGGCGGCCTGCTGGTAAATGTCGTAAAGGATCAGCGACTTGCTGGCGTAGTAGTGGTAGACGGTGGCCTTGTTCAGCCCGACCACGTCGGCGACGTCGTCCATCCGGGTGCCGTGGTAGCCGCGGGCGGCGAAGAGCTTGGTGGCAACGGTCAGCAACTCCTCGCGGCGGGTGAGCCCGTTCTCGGATGGCATGTCTACTCGCTATCGGCAGGCCGGGGGTTGCCCGGTGTCAATCAACTAGTTGGATAGTTTAGGCAGGCTGTTGTTCACTGTCGCGCATTGGCCTGTTGCACTAGACTCCGGAACGAGCCAAGTCAGCGTCGCGCCAAGTCGAGAGGTGGTCACATGGACCCGGATCCGAGCTACGACTTTTCCGACGAGCTCGAGTTCTACTTCAAGTACTCGCTCTGGGGTCTGCGGGGTGTCACCGACGGTGCCGGCTACCCACCACCGGCCTACCCACCTGTTTAATCACCTTCTGGTGGTGACCCGCTGCGCCCAGCTTCGCTGCGCTTGCGATCACCACGGGCCCGCTATAGCGCCTTGAGTTCCTCGGCGACCGCGGTCACCGACTTTTTCGCATCGCCAAACAACATCGTGGTGCCCTCGCCATAGAACAGCGGGTTGTCGATACCGGCGAACCCCGAGTTCATCGACCGCTTCAACACGATCACCGACTTCGCCTTGTCCACATTGAGGATCGGCATGCCGTAAATGGGGCTGGAGGCATCGTTGCGGGCCGCGGGGTTGGTGACGTCGTTGGCGCCGATGACGATCGCGACGTCGGTGCGGCCAAACTCGTCGTTGATGTCGTCCATGTCCTTCATGGCGTCGTAGTCGACTTCGGCCTCGGCCAGCAGCACGTTCATGTGTCCCGGCATCCGGCCGGCGACCGGGTGGATCGCGTACTTCACCTCCACGCCCTTGTCCTCCAGCAGCGCCGCCATGTCCTTGACGGCGTGCTGAGCCTGCGCGACGGCCAGCCCGTAGCCCGGGACGACGATCACCTGGTTGGCGTAGGCCATCTGGATCGCGGCGTCGGCGGCCGAAGTCGCCTTGACGGTCTTGTCGCCGCCGCTGTCACCGCTGGGCGCCACACCGCCGCCGCCGAAACCGCCCGCGACGATCGCGGGGATCGACCGGTTCATCGCCTTAGCCATCAGGTTGGTCAGGATCGAACCCGAGGCGCCCACGATCATGCCCGCAACGATCATCGCGGTGTTGTTCAGCGCCAGGCCCGCCGCGGCCGCCGACAGACCGGTCATCGCGTTGAGCAGAGAGATCACTACGGGCATGTCGGCGCCGCCGATCGGCAGCACCACCATCAGGCCAAGCGCACCGGCCGCGGCGAGCAGGCCGATCATCCACCACAACGGCGCCCCGCCGGTATTGGGATGCGCGCGCAGGCCGATGACGATCGCGGCGGCGACCGCCGCGGCCAACAGCAGCACATTGATCGGTTGCTGCAGCTTGCCGAAGCCGATCGGTCGGCCGGGCAGGATTTCCTGCAGCTTGCCGAACGCGATGATCGATCCCCAGAACGAGATCGACCCGATGATCGCGGCGAACAAAGACGCCACCACGATGTGCACGGTCGGTGACTCACCATGCTCAAAGGCTGAAAAGCCCTTTGTCTCAATGAATTCCGCGAGCGCGATGAGCGCGACGGTTCCGCCGCCGACGCCGTTGAAGAACGCCACCAGCTGCGGCATGGCGGTCATCTTGGTGAAGCGGGCCGGCGGGACGCCGAGCACGACGCCGACCACCAGGCCGGCGATGATCAGTACCCACTGGTCGGTATGCCGGATCTTGATCAGCGTCGCCGTCACCGCCAGCGCCATACCGACCGCGGCGATCAGGTTGCCGCGCACTGCGGTCTTGGGCCCAGTCAGTCCCATCAAGCCGTAGATGAACAGCGCGAACGAGATGACGTAAAGGGCGATCACCAGGTAATTCATTTGGCGACCGCCTCTGTTTCCTCGGCCTTAGCGGCCGAAGCGGCCTTCTTGCCCTTGAACATGCCCAACATCCGGTCGGTGACGATGAAGCCGCCGATGACGTTCAGGGTGCCGAACACCACCGCAACGAACAGGATGATCTGCACCGCGAGCGACGGATGCTCGACCTCGCCGAACACCACCAAGGCACCGAGCACCACGATGCCGTGGATGGCGTTGGTCCCCGACATCAGCGGGGTGTGCAGCGTGTTGGGCACTTTGGAGATCACCGCGAACCCGACGAACCCGGACAGGACCAAGATCGCCAGGTTCGACAGAAGTTCGTCGTACATCCCGTGCATCTATGCTTCCTCCCCTTGGGTCGGGCGCCGCTCCTCGTCGCCCTTGCTGATCGCACTGCTCCGTTGATCGTCGCCGGCGCGGGTCACACATGAATCCGCGATGACCTCGTCGTCAAAGTCCGGCGCCAACTTGCCGTCCTTGATCAGCAGGTCGAGCAGCGCCGTGATGTTTTTGCTGTAGAGCTCGCTGGCGTGCTCGGGCATGGTCGCCGGCAGGTTCAGCGGCGAGGCGATCGTGACGTCGTGCTTGACCACCGTCTGCCCTGGTTCGGTGAGCTCGCAGTTGCCGCCGGTTTCGCCGGCCAGGTCGACCACCACGCTGCCGGGCTTCATGGCCTCGACTGCCGCGGCGGTCACCAAACGCGGCGCCGGGCGACCGGGGACCAGCGCGGTGGTGATCACCACGTCGAATCCGCTGATCGCCTCTTCCAGCGCTTTCTGCTGCTGCGCCCGTTCCTCGTCGGTGAGCTCACGGGCGTACCCGCCCTCACCGGCCGCCTCGATGCCGACATCGAGCCACTGCGCACCGACCGAACGCACCTGGTCGGCCACCTCGGGACGCACGTCGTAGCCGGTGGTGCGAGCGCCCAGACGTTTCGCCGTGGCCAGCGCCTGCAGCCCCGCCACACCGACCCCCAGCACCAGCACCGTGGCCGGCTTGACCGTGCCGGCCGCCGTCGTCAGCATCGGGAAGAACCGCGTCGCCTCGGAGGCCGCGAGCAAGACGGCTTTGTAGCCGGCCACGTTGCCTTGCGACGACAGCGCGTCCATCGCCTGCGCCCGCGAGATGCGCGGGATGGCCTCGAGCGCGAATGCCTGCACACCGGCCTGCTTCAGCGCGCCGATCGAGTTGTCGGCGTTACGCGGCGCCAAGAAGCCGATGAGTGTCTGCCCGCTATGCAGCTTGGCAACTTCGTCGGCGGTCGGCGGTGCGACCTTGACGACGATGTCGGCCGCCCACGCATCGCCGATCGTGGCGCCGGCCTCGGTGTAGAGGTCGTCGGGAAGCAGCGCGCCCTCACCGGCACCCGACTCCACCACGACCGCGACTCCGCTTTTCACCAGCGACGCGACCGCCTTCGGTACCAGCGCGACCCGTCGCTCGTCGGCCCCGGACTCGGCGACCACTCCCACCGTCGTCTGCGTCTCTGTCATCGCTCCCTACCCCAGTAGACCGGCAACAACCCTATCCCGAGGGTCAGATCGACCGCGTCCCCCCGCAGGAGCTACCAAAGAGGGAAGTCTCGGCCGTGCTCCTCCTGCGACCGAGGCCCGAAGTAGCGACGCCGCGATTCCTCGATCGCCACGTCGTTGATGCTGGCTTCGCGGCGGGCCGTCAGGCCGGCGTCGGAAAACTCCCATAACTCATTGCCGTAGCTGCGCCACCACTGCCCCGCGCCGTCGCGGCATTCGTATTGGAACCGGACGGCGATGCGATTGTCGTGAAAATTCCACAGGCCCTTGCGCAAAACGTAGTCGTGCTCACGCTGCCATTTCCGGGTCAAGAAGGCCACGATCGCGTCGTGGCCGACGACGTGTTCATCGCGGTTACGCCACTCGCAGTCGACGGTGTAAGCCAGGCTGACGCGCTCGGGGTCGCAGGTGTTCCACAGATCCTCGGCGGCCTGCACCTTGCGGATCGCTGTCTCAAGGGTGAACGGCGGGAGCGGGGGACGGTTCTCAGTCATGGGATCTATCGTCCCGCGAGAAGCGCCGGTCGGCGGTGTCATATCGTGACGGCATGGACTTCGCGATGTCGGCCAAAGCCAGCGACTATCACAAACGGCTGTCCGAGTTCATGATCGAGTACGTCTTTCCGGCCGAGGCCGAATATGACCGCTACCGGCACGAGGCCGGCCCGCACGATCACACCGTTCCGCCGATCATCGAGGAACTGAAGACCACGGCCAAAGCGGCCGGCCTGTGGAACCTGTTCCTGCCGGCCGAATCAGGCCTGACCAACCTGGAATACGCCCCGCTGGCCGAGCTGACCGGCTGGAGTCTGGAGATCGCGCCCGAGGTGATCAACTGCGCCGCGCCGGACACCGGCAACATGGAGACCCTGCACCTGTTCGCCACCGAGGAGCAGCGCAAGCAGTGGCTGGAGCCGTTGCTGAGCGGCGAGATCCGCAGCGGCTTTTCGATGACCGAGCCCGCGGTCGCCAGCAGCGACGCCCGCAACATCGAAACATCGATCGTGCGCGACGGCGGCGACTATGTGATCAACGGCCGCAAATGGTGGACGTCGGGTGCGGCGGATCCGCGCTGCAAGATCCTGATCGTGATGGGCCGCACCAATCCTGAAGCGGCCAGCCACCAGCAGCAGTCGATGGTTCTGGTGCCGATCGATACGCCGGGCGTGACGGTGGTCCGCTCGACATCGGTCTTCGGTTACCAAGACCAACCCGGGCACTGCGAGATCATCTACGACAACGTTCGGGTGCCGGTCACCAACCTGCTCGGCGAGGAAGGCGGCGGCTTCGCAATCGCCCAGGCCCGGCTGGGCCCGGGCCGCATCCACCACTGCATGCGTGCACTGGGCGGCGCCGAACGTGCGCTGGCCCTCATGGTGCACCGGGCCAACACCCGGATTGCGTTCGGCCGCCCGCTGGCCGACCAAGGTATGGTGCAGCAGGCAATTGCCAAGTCCCGCAACGAAATCGACCAAGCCAGATTGTTGTGCGAGAAGGCGGCCTGGACCATCGACCAGCACGGCAACAAGGCCGCTCACCTGCTGGTGTCACAGATCAAGGCGGTAGCACCGCAAATGGCTTGCGACGTCATCGACCGGGCCATCCAGGTGCACGGCGCGGCCGGCGTCAGCGAGGACACGGCGCTGGCCCGGCTGTATGCCTGGCAGCGTGCGATGCGCATCTTCGACGGACCCGACGAGGTGCACATGCGATCGATCGCCCGCGCCGAGATCGGCCGTGAGCAAAGCGCTTTCGCCGCGGCGGTGACCTAAGATGGCGGCTGGTGTGCGGGAACTGCAGGGGACCTGGAACTTTCGCGACGTTGCCGACAGCACCGGTGTGCTGCGACCGGGGCGGCTGTTTCGCTCCGGCGAACTGAGCGATCTCGGCGACGACGGCCGCGAAGAGTTACGCCGTTTGGGCATCACCGATGTCGCTGATCTGCGCTCACGCCGTGAAGTCGAGCGCCACGGGCCCGGCCGGGTGCCGGACGGCGTGACGATTCATCTGCTGCCCATTCCTGATCTCGGGCCCGACGAGATCGATCCGGACGGAGACGCGCCGCACGAGCACGCGTTTCGGCGGCTGCTGGAAGACAAGCCCGACGACGAACCGGTCAGCGAGGCGTCGAGCCGCTACATGACCGACGAGTACACCAGGTTCCCCACGTACAACGGAGCACAGCAGGCACTGCATCGCGTGGTCAACCTGCTGGCCGACGGACGCTCGGTGCTCGCCCACTGCTTCGCCGGCAAGGACCGCACCGGCTTCACGATCGCGCTCGTGCTGGAAGCCGCCGGTGTCGAGCGCGACGCGATCGTCACGGATTTCCTCAGCAGCAACCAGGCGGTTCCCCAGTTGCGGGGCCGGATCTTGGACGCGGTCCGGCAGCGGTCGGACGTCGAAGTGACGCCGGAGTTGATGGCGTTCACCGAGGCGCGACTGTCCGACGAGGTCCTCGGTGTCCACGAGGAATACCTCGACACCGCGCGGCGCACCATCGATGAAAGCTTCGGCTCGCTCGACGGCTACCTGCGCAGCGCGGGGATCACCGAGGCAGACGTGGCCCGCCTGCGCAGCGCTCTGCTGGCTTAGTTCACACCAGACACACCAGCACCTAGCGCCGGCCGCCACACGGTGTTTGGAATCGACGGCGTATGCGATATCACCGCCGGCGTTGATATCACCCGCGCCGTCAAACTGCAGAACACAGTCACCCCTCCAGCCAGTGATTGACGAGGCGGCTGAGGCTTGTGGGGTTGATGGCCACCCTGTGGTTGCAGACAGCAGGTACTGAGTTTTGCTGAAGGAAAACCTGTGGATTTCTTAGACACTGAACCAAAAACGGAGTAAAACATACGTTGAATACCAGTGCCGCTGGGGCGACTGCTTGCCCTGACGACTCCGCCCAGAGTCCGGGAGGTCCCAAATGTCAGACCGCAAGCTTCATTGGCTCGGTTTAGGACTGGTGGCAACGGTCGGGGCCGGCGTCGTGGGTCTGAGCGCGATGATGAATCCGGCGTCCGCCCATGCCGACGACATCGGGTTGGTCATCGGCGGCAGCGGCTTACCCATCCCCGGCCCGGACTACGTGGAGGCCGCTAACAACCTGTACATCGATAACCCCCTCCACCCCAATTTCCCCGGCACCACCTACCCCGATCCGTATGCCAACGGCCTGTTCACGCCCGAACAGTGGTACCCGATCGAGGGCGTGCACCAGGAGTACATCAACTATCCCAACAACGCCGCTGGCTTTTCGGACCAGAGCACATCGGTGGGCCAGGGCGTGACCATCCTGGAAAACGCGATCAACAGCAATCTGGCAGCCGATGACGCTTCGACGGTGTTCGGCTACTCGCAGAGCGCCATCATAGCCAGCCAGGTGATGGAACTGCTCAACCCGTCCGACACACCGGGCGGCAGCTCCATCCCGTCAAATGACCTGCAGTTCCTGCTGATCGGTGACCCCAACAATCCCAATGGCGGCTTACTTGAGCGCTTCAACGGTTTCGAAACGGTATCGGGTCAGACCGTCCAGGATGAGCTGAACCTCCCGAGTGTTGGCGTCTCGTTCGACGGCGCAACGCCCTCCGACGCCTTCCCAACCGACATTTACACGCTGGAATACGACGGCTTAGCCGACTTCCCGCGCTACCCCTTGGACTTCTTCTCTGACCTCAACGCGTTTCTGGGTTTCGCCGAGATCCACGGCACGTATCTGAACCAAGGTCTGGGCGAGGCCGGCGGCCCCACGGCCGAACAGATTGCCAACGCGACTCTGCTGCCGGGCTCCGCGCTCGACGGCGCCACGGACAGCCTCACCAACTACTACATGATCGACCAGACTGCGCCGCTGGTGGGGCTGCTGCCGACGTCGCTACAAGAATTGTTGGGGCCCGACCTGACGTATCTGATCAACCTGGGCTATGGCGACGGCAGCCTCGGCTACTCGGATACACCGGCGGACGTGGCCACCCCGTTCGGACTTTTCCCCGACGTCAGCTTGTCGACAGTGCTCAGCACATTGGTCACCGACACCGAGCAAGGCTTCGAGAACTTGATGAGCGGCACGGACCCCTACTCGGCGGCGCTGGACCCGGCGTCGTCGGGGCAGAGCTTTACGGATTTGTTGTCGGCCTTGGCGGCCGACGCCGCAAACCCGGCAGCGTCGTTTACCGACTTCGTCAACGCGATCTCGAGTGCGGCCTCGACACTGTATTCCATCCTGCTGCCAACGGCAGACATCGTGAATCTCCTGTTGACCAGCGCTCCCGCGTATGAGCTCTCGCTGTTCACGGACAACCTGTCGAACGGTGACCTCCTCGACGCGATCGGTTTGCCGATCGCTGCCGATACGGCGCTGAACACACTGGCAGCCGGCTTCGAATACGACATCATCACGGGTGCACTCAGCTCGATCACAGCCGACTTCTCAGGCCTGTTCTAGTCACGGCGGACGGGACGGCGCCGCCACCGGTCAGCGGTACGGCGCCTTCCGAGGGGAGGCTCGAATGCCAAGCCGCGGTATTAGCTTGCTGGTGACCGGTCTGCTGGCAACCGGCGGAGCAGGCATGCTGACGCTCACCGCAATGATGAATCCTGCATTTGCCCATGCGGACGGCGATGACATCGGGTTGGTGATCGGCGCCAGCGGCGTACCGATCCCTGGCGCCTTATACGTGGCGGCCGCTAACGGGCAGTACCTCGACAACGAGTTCACGCATCTCTACCCCGACCTCACGTTCTACGGGGCCACCTCAACCGTGCCCTCCGACATCGGAT
>DATJOR010000189.1:0-5200 GCA_035506875.1 Mycobacterium sp. | reverse complement strand
AAGCCCTGCGATATCGGTCACAGACGCGCCTTACTGAGCAGCGACGACGCAAAGGTGTACCGGTCATATACAGATGTGGGATACGGCTTAGCTGCAAGGGCGCGGCGTGACCCGTCAAACCCGGTCGCGGTTGGGTCGTTGTGCCGCCGACGTGCTGCCCGGACGACCACGACTACGGCGACGGTGGTTGGTCAGGTGAGTTCGGGGTGGTGGGCATGCAACGACAGGCACATGGAGCACTGCTCGGGCACAAGACCGCGACGCTAACGCTGGACCGCTACGGGCACCCTTCCCCGACGACCTGGACAAGATCGCGGATGCTTTCGATGTGGCTGCGAAAACTGCTGCGGACGATTTGCGGACGATTCCGGTCCTGCGGGCTGTGCCGTCCGAGCCTCATAGCGTCTGACCTGCGGTAATGAGTGCCCTCGGTGAGATTCGAACTCACACTGGACGGGTTTTGAATCCGTTTCCTCTGCCAGTTGGGATACGAGGGCCTGTCGACTACGGCCTCCCACCATAGAGGATTGCTATGGCGAGGCCAGCGTCACAACCCCCGCGCTCGATGATCGCGACGGGTCACGACAGAATGTCGTCATGACCGATGTCGATACCCGCGCCTCGCGTCGGGTGCTCATCGCCGAGGATGAAGCACTCATCCGGCTCGACCTGGCCGAGATGCTGCGCGAAGAGGGCTACGAGATCGTCGGCGAAGCCGGCGACGGGCAAGAAGCCGTCGAGCTGGCCGAGCAGCTCACCCCCGACCTCGTGATCATGGACGTGAAGATGCCGCGTCGCGACGGGATCGACGCTGCGTCGGAGATTGCCCGCAAACGCATCGCGCCGATTGTGGTGCTGACCGCGTTCAGCCAGCGCGACCTCGTCGAGCGAGCGCGGGATGCCGGCGCGATGGCGTATCTGGTCAAACCGTTCACCATCTCCGATCTGATCCCGGCGATCGAGCTGGCGCTCAGCCGATTCAGCGAGATCAGGGCGCTCGAGCGCGAAGTGGAAACGCTGTCTGACCGGCTGGAAACCCGCAAGGTCGTCGAACGCGCGAAAGGCCTGCTGCAGGCCAACCAGGGTATGACCGAGCCAGAGGCGTTCAAGTGGATTCAGCGCGCCGCGATGGACCGGCGGACCACGATGAAGCACGTAGCCGAAGTTGTTTTAGAAACCCTCGACACCGCCAAAGACGGGGAATCGTCGGGCTAGCGGGCGACGACCACCGAGGAGCCGTGCCCGAATAGGCCCTGATTCGCCGTGATTCCGGCTTTGGCGCCCTCGACCTGACGGCCGGTGGCCTGGCCGCGCAGCTGCCAAGTGAGTTCGCAGACCTGCGAGATCGCTTGCGCCGGAATCGCTTCGCCGAAGCAGGCCAGCCCACCCGACGGGTTGACCGGAATCTTGCCGCCGATGGTGGTCGCGCCGCTGCGCAACAGCGCCTCGGCCTCACCCTTGGCGCAGAGCCCCAGATGCTCATACCAATCCAGCTCCAGCGCGGTGGACAGGTCGTAAACCTCGGCCAGGCTCAGGTCTTCCGGCCCGATTCCGGCCTCGGCGTAGGCCGCGTCGATGATCTGGTCCTTGAACACCCGTTCCGGCGCCGCCACAACCGCAGTGGAATCCGTTGCGATATCGGGTAATTCGGGTAGATGCTGCGGGTAGTGCGGGGTTACCGTGCTCACCGCGCGAACTGACGGCACCCCCTCTAAAGACCCGAGATGCTTGCGGGTGAAGTCGGCGCTGGCCACAATCAGCGCCGCGGCGCCGTCGGACGTCGCGCAGATGTCCAGCAGCCTCAGCGGGTCCGAGACCACGGGGCTGGCCAGCACGTCTTCGATCGAGCTCTCCTTCCGATAGCGGGCATTGGGGTTGTTCAGACCGTGCTTGGAGTTTTTGACCTTTACTTGAGCGAAGTCCTCAAGGGTGGCCCCGTACAGGTCCATGCGTCGTCGTGCCAGCAGCGCGAAGTACACCGTGTTGGTGGCGCCGATCAGATGGAACCGCTGCCAGTCGGGGTCGTTCTTGCGCTCGCCACCGACCGGCGCGAAAAAGCCTTTCGGCGTGGTGTCGGCGCCGATCACCAGCGCAACGTCGCAGAAGCCGGCGAGGATCTGCGCGCGAGCGCTTTGTAGGGCCTGCGAGCCGCTGGCGCAAGCCGCATAGCTGGAGCTGACCGGGACACCGTTCCAGCCCAGCTTTTGCGCGAACGTTGCTCCAGCGACGAAGCCCGGATACCCGTTGCGGATCGTGTCGGCGCCGGCGACGAGCTGAATCTGCCGCCAGTCCAGCCCGGCTTCGCGCAGCGCAGCACGTGCGGCGACCACCCCGTACTCGGTGAAGTCGTTGCCCCATTTGCCCCAGGGGTGCATGCCGGCGCCGAGGATGTAGACCGGTTCGGGAATGCTGTTCATAAGCGCCCCTCCTCGCCACTTTTTCCGATCGCACTGCCCTGTTTATCGTCGGTGGCGCGTGCGATCCTCCAGGCGTAGACGATGCGTTCGACGCCGTCGTCGTCGACAAACAGCGGCATGGTGGTCAGCTCCATCTCCTCGCCGACCTTCAGGTCGGCGGCCAGGGTGCCGTCCACCACCTTGCCCAGCACGATCAGACCCTCGTCGGCCAACTCCACGGCGGCTACCGCGAACGGCTCGAACGGATCAGGGGCAGGGTAGGGCGGCGGCGGGGCGTACCGGTTTTCGGTGTAGCTCCACAGCTTCCCGCGCTGCGACAGTGGGATCTGGTCAAGCTGGTCACCGTCGCAGCCGGGGTTGGGGCAGTTGTTGGCCCGCGGCGGGAAGACGTAGGTGCCGCATTGCGGGCATTTCGCGCCGATCAGATGCGGTGTGCCGTCGTCGGCGGCGGCAAACCAGCCGTCGATTGCCGGCTCTTGACGGGTAGTTCCTGGCATTCGGCCAGCGTACCGACAACACCGACAAAACTGAAACGTGTTGCAGTTTCGTCGGCGCGGGCTCGGCCGTTACTCGGGGTCAGACCCAGTGCCTAGAGTTAGGGCCGTGAGCCCAGCGAGGACCGCAAACAAGAAGACGGAAGCCGCCCAGGCCGCTGACGAGAAGCCGACGTTGATGCTGCTGGACGGCAATTCGCTGGCGTTTCGGGCGTTCTACGCGCTGCCCGCGGAGAATTTCAAGACCCAGGGTGGTCTGACCACCAATGCTGTGTACGGGTTCACCGCGATGCTGATCAACCTGTTGCGCGACGAGTCGCCCACGCACGTGGCCGCGGCGTTCGACGTGTCGCGGCAGACCTTTCGCTCCGAGCGCTACCCGGAATACAAGGCCAACCGATCGTCCACCCCGGACGAGTTCCACGGCCAGATCGACGTCACCAAGGAAGTCCTTGCAGCACTTGGCATTACAGTGCTGGCCGAGCCGGGGTTCGAAGCCGACGACTTGATCGCGACGCTGGCAACCCAGGCCGAAAAAGAGGGCTACCGGGTGCTGGTGGTCACCGGTGACCGTGATTCTCTGCAGCTGGTCAGCGACGACGTGACGGTGCTCTATCCGCGTAAGGGCGTCAGCGAGCTGACCCGTTTCACGCCGACGGCGGTGCTCGAGAAGTACGGTCTGACCCCCGAGCAGTACCCCGATTTCGCGGCGCTGCGCGGCGATCCGAGCGACAACTTGCCCGGCATTCCGGGAGTCGGCGAGAAGACGGCGACGAAATGGATCAGCGAATACGGCTCGCTGCAGGCGCTGGTCGACAACGCCGACTCGGTGCGCGGCAAAGTGGGTGACGCGCTGCGGGCGCATCTGGCCAGCGTGATACTCAACCGCGAGCTCACCGACCTCGTCCGTGACGTCCCGTTGGCGCAGACGCCGGACACGCTGCGGATGCAGCCGTGGGATCGCGACCAGATTCACCAGTTGTTCGACCAACTGGAATTCCGGGTGCTGCGGGACCGGCTGTTCGAGACGCTGGCTGCCGTCGAACCCGAGGTCGACGAGGGATTCGACGTGCGCGGGGGAGCGCTGGAGGCCGGCACCATCGGGCAGTGGTTGGCCGAGCACGTCGCCGACGGGCGACGAGCGGGGCTGGCGGTGGTGGGGACACATCTGCCCTACGACGGTGACGCGACCGCACTTGCCATCGCCGCCGCGGACGGCGACGGCGGCTACATCGACACCACGACCTTGACACCCGACGACGACTCCGCGCTGGCGGCGTGGCTCGCCGACCCGGAGAAGCCGAAAGCATTGCACGAGGCCAAGTTAGCCATCCACGACCTCACGGGGCGCGGCTGGACGCTGAACGGTGTCAGCTCCGACACCGCATTGGCCGCTTACCTGGTCCGCCCCGGGCAGCGCAGCTTTACCCTCGACGACCTGTCGTTGCGATACCTGCGCCGCGAGCTGCGGGCGGAAACATCCGAGCAGCAACAGCTCTCACTGCTCGATGACACTGAAGGCGTCGACGGCCAAGCCGTTCAAACCGCGGTCCTGCGTGCCCGCGCGGTGGTGGACTTGGCTGACGCGCTGGACGCGGAACTGGCCCGGATCGACTCCGCCTCACTGCTGGCCGAGATGGAACTCCCGGTGCAACGGGTACTGGCGGGTATGGAGGCTGCGGGTATCGCCGTTGATCTGGACCGATTGACGTCGTTGCAAAGCCAATTCGGCGACCAGATCCGCGATGCCGCGGAGGCGGCATACGCAGTGATCGGCAAGCAGATAAACCTTGGCTCGCCAAAACAGTTGCAAGTGGTGCTGTTTGACGAACTGGAAATGCCGAAGACCAAGCGGACGAAGACCGGATACACCACCGACGCGGATGCGTTGCAGTCGCTGTTCGACAAGACCGGGCATCCTTTCCTTCAGCACCTGCTCGTGCATCGCGACGTGACCCGGCTGAAGGTGACCGTCGACGGGTTGCTGAATTCCGTTGCCGGCGACGGCCGTATCCACACCACGTTCAACCAGACGATCGCAGCGACCGGAAGGCTGTCATCCACCGAGCCCAATCTGCAAAACATTCCGATCCGCACTGACGCCGGCCGCCAGATCCGTGACGCGTTCGTGGTCGGTGCTGGCCACGCGGAGTTGATGACGGCCGACTACAGCCAGATTGAAATGCGGATCATGGCCCATCTGTCCCGCGATGACGGTCTGATCGAGGCGTTCAACACCGGCGAGGATCTGCACTCGTTCGTTGCGTCTCGGGCATTCGGGGTGCCGAT
>DATJOR010000188.1:0-28492 GCA_035506875.1 Mycobacterium sp. | reverse complement strand
GTATTTCCACCATTGGCGCTCGAACGCCAAAATGTCGTGTTCGCGGCGTGTTAGGCCATCGGCGAGTTCAGAGTCGTCCCCCGATCGATTAGCCCGCGCCATAGCGCTGTCCATATCGCTTCCTCGACCCTTTCGGCGAATCTCGAATGCTCGCTGCTCCGGCGAATATTCAACCATGCTGACAACTGTTGACCGGGAACCCAAGCCCGCGAGTCGGCTGACTAGGTGAGATTGCCTGCCTTTGGGTTCGGCCGCAACCGGGGGCGGGTTACGACAGGCTTAAGCTTGCCGGTCATGGCAGTCGCACCCATTCGCATCGTAGGAGATCCCGTCCTGCACACCCCGACCAAGCCGGTACCGGTCGGTGCGGACGGGTCGCTGCCAACCGAGTTGGCCGATCTGATCGCCACCCTCTACGAGACCATGGACGCCGCCTACGGGGTTGGCCTGGCCGCCAACCAGATCGGCGTCGAATTGCGTGTGTTCGTCTACGACTGCGCCGACGAGCGCGGGCAATCGAAACGGCGCCGCGGTGTGATCGTCAATCCGGTGCTGGAAACTTCGGAGATCCCCGAGACAATGCCCGACCCCGACAACGACGACGAGGGCTGCCTATCGGTGCCCGGTGAGTCGTTTCCGACCGGGCGGGCCAAGTGGGCCCGGGTCACCGGCCTCGACGCCGACGGCAGCCCGATCGCAATCGAGGGCGAGGGTCTGTTCGCTCGCATGCTCCAGCACGAGACCGGACACCTGGACGGATTCCTATACCTGGACCGCTTGGTCGGACGGCACGCCCGCGCCGCAAAACGTGCGGTCAAATCCCACGGCTGGGGCGTCCCCGGGTTGTCGTGGACGCCGGGTGAAGGGCCGGACCCCTTCGGTCACTGATGGTTTCGTGGCCGCAACCCGGCACCAGGGTTACAGTGCGTTACCGGCGGCCCGCCGGGTCCGCTCCACCGCTGACGGACGCGGTGGGCCATCTGCTCGGCGTCGAGCCGCTGGTCCGGGTGCGGACGAAAACCGGAGCGGTGGTGGAGTTTGCGCCCGCGGATGTGGTCGCGGTGCGGGCGCTCAGCGACGCGCCGGTGCGGACTTCGCAGATCCGCGCGCTCGAGCACGCGGCGGCGTTGGCCTGGCCCGGCGTCGAGCAGCAGTGGCTGGACGGCTGGCTGCTGCGCGCCGGGCACGGCGTTACATATGGGGCGAACTCGGCTGTGCCGCTACAGGTTTCCGCTGGCCCAGCGGCGATACCCGCGATCGTCGACTGGTATACGCGACGCGGGCTGACGCCACGGCTGGCGATCGCCGACCGCCTGTTGCGGCTGCCCGGCGCCGGCGAGCGAGCCAACGCCGTGCTGACCCGCGACGTGTCAAGCGTCGACTCCGTCGCGTCGGTCCGGCTCGCGGCCCGCCCGGACGACGCCTGGCTGCGGTTCCATCAACAGGACGTCCCGATAGACGTATTGACCGCCGTCGTCGACGGCGAGCTGGTATTCGGAACACACGCCGAAAAGGCAGTGGCGCGAGCGTCGGTGACCGACGCCCCGGACGGCACCCGCTGGGTGGGGCTGTCGGCGATGCGGGTGACGGACGAGAGCGCCGGCCGCGCGCTGTGCGAAGCGTTGCTCGCGTGGGGGTCAGCCCGCGGTGCGACCCGCGGCTATATCCGCGTCCGCGACGACGATCACGCCGCCGCCGGCCTGGCCCACTCGATGGGCTTCGCGCTGCATCACCGCGCCCGCTATTTCGCGGCGACGTAGGGTCGGGCCCATGCGGCTGGCCACCTGGAACGTGAACTCGATCCGCACCCGGTTGGACCGGGTGCTCGATTGGCTGGAGCGCGCCGAGGTCGACGTGCTGGCCATGCAAGAGACCAAGTGTGCCGACGACCAATTTCCAACCATGCCGTTTTTGGAACTCGGCTACGAAGTGGCGCATTGCGGGTTCAACCAGTGGAACGGCGTCGCAATCGCATCGCGAGTCGGCCTTGATCAGGTCGAGGTCGGCTTTGACGGCCAGCCGAGCTGGAGTAGTAAGCCGGATGTGGCGGCCGCGGCCGAAGCCCGCGCCCTGGCCGCGACCTGCGCCGGCGTGCGGGTGTGGAGTCTCTATGTGCCCAACGGCCGCGCGTTGGGCGACCCGCATTACACCTACAAACTGAATTGGCTTGCCGCTCTCCGCGATACCGCCGAGAGCTGGTTGCGCGACGACCCTGCCGCGCAGATTGCGCTGGTCGGGGACTGGAACATCGCCCCGACCGATGATGACGTCTGGAGCGTCGAATTCTTCCAAGGAGCCACCCATGTGTCGGAACCGGAGCGCAAAGCGTTTGACGCAATCGTCAACACTCAATTCGCGGATGTGGTAAGGCCTTTCACTCCCGGTCCCGGGGTGTACACCTACTGGGATTACACCCAGTTGCGGTTCCCGAAGCGACAGGGAATGCGCATCGACTTCATCCTCGCCTCCCCCGCGCTAGCGGGCCGCGTCGCCGATGCGCAGATCGTCCGGGACGAACGTAAAGGTAAGGCGCCCAGCGACCACGCTCCCGTCTTGGTGGATTTGCGCGCCGACTGACGCATATAAAAATCCGTTGCGGGTATTCATCTGCTGTTCATTTTCCAATGAAAGCCATAGGATTGCCGAATGCTGCGCACTATCGTGACGGTTCTATGAACTTTGCGAGTTTGCGCGTATACGACCGCCGCCGATGTGGCCTGCAGCGGGTACTCGAATCACGGCCTCAACAACAAATCATCAGGAGTCATCATGGGTGTCGTTAACGGCGCCGTACGCAGCGTAACTCGAACCGTGGGTCGTGCCGCGGAGGTGACCACCGAGGCCGCAGGCGCAGTCGGCGGTGCCGCGGTCAACGGCGTCGTCGGCGCCGTGACCGGAGCTGCAGAAGGAGTGCAACGCGGCATCGGCAAGGGCAGCCATTCGATGCCGGCGGCCGCGCTGACATTGGGGGCGCTCGGCGTCGCCGGCCTGCTCGAGTGGCCGGTGGTGTTGGCCATCGGCGGCGGCGCCCTGGTGTTGCGGCAGCTGAGAAACGGGCATTCCGATGGCTCGCACGAAGCGACGCTGACATCGGTCAAGTCCGTTCCGACCAAGTCGACCAGTTCGGCCAGGTCCTCAGGGCCACGTAAATCGCCGGCCAAGCGGGCACCGGCACGGTCGCGTGGCACACAGTCGCGCGCCCGCCGCTAATCCTGCGGTTGGGTACCTTCGGAACAGTGCGAGCATCTCCGCTCCGCGCGGTCGCGCTGGGCATACAGGCGACTTCCGCGCTGGTCGGCGGCTTGGGCGCAGTCGCGTCAACCGGCCTGACCATGGCCGCGATCCCGGTTCGAGAAGGCGTCAAGGCGCTGTCGGAAGGACTGCCCGCGCCCACGTTGACGCGACACAGTTGGCGGGGCAGGGGACGTGCCTGGGTCGAGGTCCGCGGGCTGGACGGGCCGCGCGGCGACGAGCTCGGCAGTGTCATCGTCGACGCCGTCCTCGCACGCCCCGGCGTCACGTCGGCCAGCATCAACCGGCCGTTGTCGCGGGTCGTGGTGAGCCTCTACGGCGATCAGACCTCACTGCGTGAGCTGTGCCGCGTAGTCGATGAAGCCGAGAAGCGCGGAAAGCTCAGCCGCTCAACCGAAAACGTCACCCGTCCGAAACCCTTGCCGGGCGACGGGCTGCTGCTGGCTACCAAGGCGGTGGGGGTCGGCGCCACGGCTGCCGGAGTGGGCGTCGCGGTCGCCGGGCGGGTGCTGCGGTGGCCGGCCCTGAACTACGGTTTCGAGGCTGCCGTGGTGGCCGTCGATTACCAGCCGCGGGTGCGCCGCCTGCTCGAAGACAGCATCGGCCACTCCGCAACGGACACGCTGCTGAGCTTGGCAATGACGGCGGCCCACGTCATCGAACTCTCCCCCGCGTCGCTGGCCGTCGACCTGATGATGGAGACGCTCAAAGCCGCCGAAATGCGCGCCGAGGCGCAGGCCTGGAGACGCCACGAACCGAGGCTGGCCCGCCATGCCGAGCACCCGGAGATGTACCCGCCGTCGCGCCCTGTGCCACTGCCCGAAGGACCGGTCGAACGGCATTCACGTCGCAGCGCATTACTTCAGGTGATCGGGGTCGCCGCCGTCGGCGCCACAACCCGCAACCTCAACATGACCACGACCGCGGCATTGGTCACTACGCCGAAAGCCACCCGTACCACGCGTGAATCGTTCGCCGCGGCGCTGGGTCAAGGGTTGGCCGACCACCACGCGGTCTTGGCGTTGAATCCGCAGAGCCTGCGCCGGCTGGACCGGGTCGACGCGCTGCTGATCGATCCCAGGGTGTTGTGCACCGACACGCTGCGGGTGGTGCGGGTGCGTGGTGCCGACGAGGACGACATCGCTGATATTTCCGCGGCCTGGTGGTCCGCTGCCCAGCTGCTGCTGGAGAAGCGGGGCCTGCGCGTCGGCTGGCACCCGGTTCCCGGAGGGCCGGCCGACGCGAAAATCGAAGCCCTGATCGGCCCCACACACGATCCGCTGGCCTCGGCTTTGCTGGCCGAGGGGCGTCGCGCCGGCCTGGATCTGATCTCTGTCGACATTGCCGACCTTGGCGAGCTGCGGCCGGCGTTCGACGAACTGCGGCCACCCGAAAAAGGGTCCGTCGATGATGCGCTGGTCGCGGCACTGACCGAGCTGCAACAGTCCGGTCACACCGTGGCGGTGCTGTCTTCGGCAGGTGCGCAAGCACTTTCGTCGGCCGACGTCGGGCTGGGTGTGATGCCCAACTCCGATGGCGACCCGCCGCCATTCACCGCCGATCTGATCCTCACTGACCTCGCCGGCGCCTGGCGGCTGCTGCACGCGGTCCCCGTTGCCAAGTCAGCGAGCCGGCGCGGGATCGAGATATCGACCGGTGCCACGGCGTTGGGCGCGCTGCTGATGGTGCCCGGCGTGCGCGGCCGAGGGCCCGGCCCGGTGACCACTGGTGCGGCGGCGGGTCTGCTGTCCGGCTACCTGATGGCGCGACGGGTGGTTCGCGCACCGACGCCGTTGCCGGCGCCGATCAACGAGTGGCACGCAATGTCGGTTGAGCAGGTCCGAAAGATGCTGCCGCCGCCGGACGACGTGGAATCGATGGCGCCCCGCCACGGTGCGCTGGCCACTCGGGCCATGGCCCCTGTGATCGAAAAGGCTCAGCGCGGCGCCGAGATAACCGGGCGGCCGCGGCGAGCGGTCTGGAAGTTCCTGAACGCAGTGCAAGCCGAGCTGTCCGACCCGCTGACACCGGTACTGGCGCTCGGCTCGGCAGCCAGCGCGATTCTGGGTTCGCCGGTCGATGCGGTGCTGGTCGGTTCGGTGCTCACCGGAAACTCCGTGCTCGCGGCCAGCCAACGCCTCCGTGCCGAAGGCCGACTGAACGAGCTGCTGGCACAACAGATTCCGCCGGCGCGCAAAGTGACGACCGGTCCCGACGGTGCGCCGGTGTACACCGACATCATCGCGGAGCAACTGCGGCCCGGCGATGTGATCGAAATACGCACCCACGAGGTGATTCCCGCCGACGCCCGCCTGATCGAGGAAGACGACCTCGAGGTCGACGAATCGACGCTCACCGGTGAGTCGCTGCCGGTGGAAAAGCAGATCGAGGCCACGCCTGGCGCCGAATTGGCCGAGCGCCGCTGCATGCTGTTCGCCGGCACCACCATCGTCGCGGGCACCGCGGTCGCCGTGGTGACCGCCGTCGGCGCCGACACCCAGGCGCGCCGGGCCGCCGAGCTCGCGTCCGGCGAGGTGCCCGACGTCGGGCTGCAGCACCAGCTCAGCAAGCTCACCAACCAGGCATTCCCGGTCAGCACGGCCGGTGGCGGCCTCGTCGGCCTACTGGGCCTGCTGCGTGGTCGAGGGTTGCGCGAAGCGGTGGCCAGTGGAATCGCGATCACCGTAGCCGCGGTCCCCGAAGGCATGCCGCTGGTGGCGACGCTCGCGCAAGCCGCATCGGCCAGACGCCTGACCGAGTACGGCGCGCTGGTACGCATCCCCCGTTCGGTCGAGGCGCTAGGCCGCGTCGACGTCGTCTGCTTCGACAAGACCGGGACACTGTCCGAAAACCGGCTGCGGGTGACGCAGGTCTATCCGGTGGGCATCTACTCGCGTGAGGACGTGCTGCGCTTTGCCGCGCACGCCGCGCCGGACGCAAACGGTGGCCCGCAGGTGCACGCCACCGACCGGGCCATCATCGAGGCGGCGCTGGCGATCGATTCGTCCAACGGCAGCGGCCATGAGGCCGCTGAAAACGCGGCTCACTTGCCGTTCCGGTCCGGCCGGTCATTTTCGGCGTCGGTCTCCGATGACGAGCTGACCGTCAAAGGCGCACCCGAAGTGGTACTCGCGGCGTGCAAAGACGTCGGTCCGGATATCGAGGGCACGGTGCGTCAACTGGCCACCGAAGGTCTGCGGGTGATCGCCGTCGCCCGGCGCCGGCTCAGCCCGCAACAGGCCCAGCTGGTCGCCGACGACGAAGACACCATCGCTGACCTGGCTGGTGGCGAGTTGTCACTGGCGGGCTTCCTCGGGCTGTCCGACACCCCGCGCGCCGAAGCGCCCGCGCTGCTGAGGGCCCTGTCCGAGCGCGACATCGGCATCCGGTTGATCACTGGCGATCACCCGATCACCGCCACCGCCATCGCGCGGGACATGGGCCTGCCGGTAACCGCGGCACAGGTCATCAGCGGTGCGGAATGGGACGCGTTGTCGCGCAAAGACCAGGAACGCGCCGTCAGCGAGCGGATCATCTTCGCCCGTATGTCACCGGAGAACAAAGTCCAGGTCGTCCAGACCCTGGAACGTGCCGGCAAGGTGTGCGCGATGGTTGGCGACGGGTCGAACGACGCCGCCGCGATCCGGGCCGCCACCGTCGGTCTCGCCGTGGTTGCGCGCGGCAGCGACCCAGCCAGCATCGCGGCCGATGTGGTGCTGGTCGATGCCCGGATCGAAGCGCTGGTCGCAGCGATCGACGAGGGCCACGAGCTCTGGCGGCGGGTGCATGCCGCGGTGTCGGTGTTGTTGGGCGGCAACGCCGGCGAGGTGGGTTTCGCGATCATCGGCAGCGCGATCAGCGGGACGTCGCCGCTCAACACCCGTCAGCTGCTGCTGGTGAACATGATGACCGATGCGTTGCCTGCCGCCGCCCTTGCGGTGAGCCCGCTCAGCGACCAGGCACAGACAAGCGGACGCGGCCCTGACCAGCGGGCACTGTGGCGGGCCGTTGCGATCCGCGGGACGACCACCGCGGCGGCGGCGACCGGCGCATGGATGATGGCCGGCGTGACCGGACGGCCGCGACGCGCGTCGACGGTGGCGCTGGTCGCGCTGGTCAGCACGCAGCTGGGTCAGACGCTGCTGGATTCACGGGCGCCGCTGGTCGTGTTGACCGCCGGTGGATCACTGGTGGCGCTGGGAACGCTGATCAGCATCCCGGGAGTCAGCCAGCTTCTCGGTTGCACTCCGCTCGGCCCGGTCGGGTGGGCGCAGGCGCTGGGCTCAGCCGGGGCTGCGACCGCCGCGGTTGCCGTCGCAACCCGCGTGCTCGACAGTAAAAAGCCAATGGAGCTGGAAGGGGGCGTAGCCGGCGATGCGTCGTCCGATCAGCATGAACCTCCACCAGACCGAACCGCCACAGAACCGCGTACAACTCGATCAGCGGGATCGCCAGCAGACCAGCGGCGCCTGAGGCTAGTGGGTCGGCGAGAGAGCCCGTCGTCGACTTCATACGTTCGACGGTGACCACACCATCCGGCTTAACGGCGAACCTTTAGTTACTGAAAGGCAAATGATGGTCGAAAAGAAAGTGCGTCGCGGCGCAACCCAACGGGAAGCCGTCGAGCATATCCGTGAAGGCGAGACGTTTTTTGTCAGCGTGCCGATATTTGGTCAGCTGGAAATTCCGCGACCCGAACAGCTGGCCTATTACGGCGGTTTGGCCGCGTTGGCCGCCTTCGAGCTCATCGACTGGCCGGTCGCCGTCGTCATCGCGGCAGGTCATCTTTTGGCCAGCAACCACCACAACAAGCTCCTCGAGGAGCTCGGCGAGGCTATAGAAGACGCCGAATAGAGGTTCAGGTCGCGTTCTCCTGCAGCGCGCGGCGCGCGGCCTCGGCGTCATGGTGAATTGGCAAACACATTAATTCGGCCACTCTGAACATGAAGCTATCCGGCGACAGAACGAGGACGATTGCGTTCTGTTCGAGCAGTCGATCCAGCGCAGCGAATCCCGCGCTGTCCAAATATTTGACACCACTCAACTGAAGAATGACGGGCCGCGGGCCCGGTACGTCCAGCACCGATCGGGTGAACTCGTCGACGTTGGTCACGTCGATCTCACCGGTGACTGTCACCTCGGCGGGGGTGGCCGCCGCGCCATTGCTCTCGGGGTACTGCAGCTGGAAAACCGCCCGGGTCATCGTGTAGCACCCTCCATCAAACTGGCCCCCGGGACAACGGTGTGATGGAACTCCAGAGTAATTCGAGTGCCGTGAGCGGTGCGCACGGTGGTCACGTGATCGGCAAGCCCGTTGATCATGGTGAGCCCCCGACCACCGCGCAGACTGCGTTGGCTGGCCGACGAATCGCCCGACCACCGGCCGCTATCGCTGACCGCCGCGATGACGGTGTGACCGCGCACGAAGGCCTCGACGGAGACCGTCCTGAGCGAATCGCCGCTGCTGCCATGTTCAATCGCATTACTGACCGCTTCCCCGGTGGCCAGCAGGATATCGGCGACACGGTGCGGTTCTACGGCGATGCCGGTCAGCCAATCGCGCAGTCGATGCCGGGCTTGCGGGATATTCGCCGGCGCGGCGGGCAGCACGGTGGCGAAGCTGCGGGCCGTGCTGTGGTTGGGGCGCACCGCCAACAGCACAACGTCGTCGGTGTAACCGCCGGGCGGGGCCATCCGGTCGAGCAACTCGTCACAGAACTCTCCGACGGATAATTCCGCGCGATATGCGGCCGCGGCCTGTAGCCGCGCGAAGCCTTCATCGAGTGTCTCGCCGGGCCGCTCGATCAGCCCGTCGGTGTAGAGCAGCAGCAGGCTGCCGGCGGGCAACTCCTGTTCTGCTGTATTGGCCTTGAGCCGGCTCGCCAATGCGGCGACCGGCGGACGCCGGCCGGCTTGCAGAAAAACCGGCGTGTGGTCCGGCGTCACCAGCAATGGATACGGATGGCCTGCGCAGCTGTAGCTGATTCTGGACGCGCCGCCGCCCGTTTCCGATTGCCCGGTGTCAATGACGGCGTAACTGACGGTCGCGCAGCGTGCACCGGGAATCGCCGCCGCATACCTGTCCAGCGAGCTGAGCACCGCATGCGGCTCGGCGCCGGTGAGCGCGGTGGCCGACACCGCGGCGCGCAGTCTGCTCATCACGATCGCAGCGGGCAGACCGTGCCCGACGACGTCGCCGACGGATACCGCGATCTGGCCCGGCCGTTGCAGCGGCGCCACCAGATACCAGTCCCCGCCCACGCGCATCGCCTCGCCGCCGGGCTGGTACACGGCCGCCACGACCGCGGCCGTCGAACCGCGGTCGAGATCAAGCAGATGCTCCTGGAAGTCCACGGCGATTCGATGCTCGCGCTGTGCACTGCGGACCCGTCCCACCGCCGACTGGGTGATCTCCGCAGTGCGAGCGAACATCTCGAGCTCGCTCGCGTCGAACTCCCGCGGGGTGGACCACAGCAATCCGAGCGAACCGATCACGTTTCCGTCGGGACCGCGCAACGGCTGGCTGACGCACGAGCGGACGTTGCGCGCGGTTTCGGCCACCACGTGGCCGTAACGCGGCGCGAGCGCCAACGTGTCGGTGATGACCATCCGCTGACCGGTCTTGATGACGTCGATCGGCACCAGCGGCGTATCCAGGGTCGCGACGTGGTAGCGGTCGCGGTATTCGACGGGCACCGGACCCGCGAATTCGAATCGGACGGTGTTCTCCTCGGAGTCGAGGAGACCGATCACGACGATGACGGCATCGCCCGAGCCGAGCGGAGAAGCCAGTAGCGCCTCGGCGATCCCGGAGACCGAGTCGGCGGCCTGCATTGCGGCATCGAGTTGGGCGGCGGCGGAGGCATGCCGAAGCTCCGCTTCACGCTGGTGCTGACCTGCACGTTCGCGACTCGTGGCGGACAACCGCGCCGCAATCCTCTGCACCAGCTCCTGCGAGCGGAACGGTTTGGGCAGGTAGTCGTCCGCGCCGCCGGCGTAGCCCTCGCTGACGGCCTCATCTCCGGCACGGGCGGACAGCATGACGATCGGGGTGGCAGCCAACTCGGTGTCGCGACGAATGGCCGCGACGAAGTCGAAGCCGTCCAGTTTGGGCATCATCACGTCGGTGACGATGGCGTCCGGGCGAAGCTCACCGGCGGTCCGCAGCGCCGCTTCGCCGTCGGCAGCCAGAACCGTTCTCCAGTGCGCCGATAACACCCGGTCCAGATGCGCTCGCATGTCGGGGTTGTCGTCCGCGATCAGCACCAGTTTGCGGCCATCGTCGACGGGTGCGGCCGCGGCGGGCAGCGGCGCCACCCATTGATCCGCCTCGACAACGTACGGGTTGTCCAGCAGGTCGGCCGGTGCATGGTCGACCGGAGTGTCGGCAAGCGATTTGGGCAGCGTGATTGCGACGGTGGTGCCGCGGTCGAGTTCGCTGGTGATCTGCATACTGCCGCTTAGCAGTTCGACCAGCCCGCGCACCAGCGACAAACCGATCCCGGTGCCCTCGACACTGCGGCCCAACGCGGTCTCGGCCCGAAAGAACCGTTGGCCCAACTGTTTCAGGTCCGCCGCGCTGATGCCGACACCGGTGTCGCGAACGCTGATCAACGAGTGGGCCTCGCCGCTGTGCACCGCAACGGTGATCGAGCCGCTCAGCGTGTATTTGACCGCGTTGGACATCAGGTTGAGCATGATGGTTTCCCACATGTCGGGGTCGATGTCGGCAAGCGCCCGGCGGCAGTCAAGCTCGAGTTCAAGCCCGCCCCGCGTGCACAAGTCGGTGAACGACGACGCGATCTCCCACGTCAGCGCCCCGACGTCGGTGCACACCAATGTCGTGGTGGCACGCCCCGCTTCGATACGGGAGAACTGCAGCAGCGAGTCGACCAACCGCAGCAGCCGTCCCGCATTGCGCCTGGCCGTTCGCAGCCGCTCGGCGAGAACAGTCTGTGGACCCACGTCGGAGAGCGCGTCCTCCAGCGGGCCCAGCAACAGCGTTAGCGGAGTGCGGAATTCGTGGCTGACGTTGGTCAAGAACGCATTCTTGGCGCGGTCCAGTTCGGCCAGCACGTCAGCGCGCTGCCGCTGCTGCTCATGGGAGACCACCGACGCCAGCGCCGAGGACAGCTGGTCGGCCAGCAACTGACAGAACCCGAGGTACTGCTCGTCCAGTGGACACTGGGGGTTAGTGCCCACCACCAGCGCCCCGGCAACCGCGTTCTCGCCCAGCGGCAGCACCAGCGCCTGGTCCGGGCAGTCGTTGCCCAGCACTTCGTGCAGACCGCGGATCACCGTGGCCACGTTTTCGATGATCTGCACTTCCGCCCGTGATCGCGCTGTGGGCTGCCAGTCGGTCAGCTTGTTCAGCGTCGCCGGCAGCAGCTCCAGCACCGACGGCGTCGCTCCACGCAACGTGGTATCGGTTGTATCCGCGGCACTGACGTACGCCGCGACGAGAGGCACGTCCGGCTGGTCGGCACAGACCGCGACGGCTGCGCTCACGGCGTCGTCGACGGTCCGGGTTTCCATCGTCGCCGAGGCCACCGCGTTGAGCAGATGCAGTCGGCGCTCGCTGATCACCCGCTCGGTGGTCTCCCAGGATGGGCAGAAAATCCCGTAGATCTCGCCGTTTTCGCCGACCAGTGGACTGTAGGTGAAGGTGAAGTAGCGTTCCCGGCGTCGGCCGGCGGTCACCATCGGCAGCATCAAGTCGTTGGACCAGGTCGCCTCGCCGCTGGCGATGACACTGGCCAGCATCGGGCTGATCGGCTCCCAGATGTCCCACCACACGAATCGGCCTCGCCGGCCCAGCGCGGCCGGATGCTTGTCGCCGAGGATCTCGATGTAGGCGTCGTTGTACACCAGGAACAGGTCTTCCGGACCCAACCACAAGACGATGGGAAAACGCGAGGTCAACACCACGGCGACTGCCGACCGCACCGCGGCTGACCACTCTTCGGGCGACCCCAACGGGTGTGCGGCCCAGTCGAATTCGGCGAACTGACGGCCCATCTCACCGCCGAGGGCGACGGCCTTGGCAAGGTCGGACGGCAGTTTCTGCGGCTCGCTTCTCCAGTTGCGCCGTGGCGGCCCGCTCACTGCCCCTGCTCGGTATTGCGGCCTTGCAGCGCATCGGGCAGCGTGGGGTAAAGCTCGAGGACGCTGTCCAGGTTCGTCACCTCGATCGGGCGAACCACCAGTCCGTTGTCGGCGACCAGCCGGATCGACGTCCCGGCCTGCAGGCCCCGCCGGTGACAATCGAGGACGGCGTTGAGTCCGGCGCTGCCGAAGTAAGTCACGGCCTGCAAATCGATGATGAGCAGTCGCGAGGCTTGCGTGCCGGCCTGCTGCATGGCGGCATCCAGCTGCGAGATGAGCTCGCCGGCGGTGCTGGAATCCACTTCGCCCTTCGCCTGCAGCACCACCGCTTCCGGCCGCACCTCGTAATCGACCCGCAACAAATCCATCACGTTCACCCGCTTCGATGCCGCCTATAACCGGCTCAGTCGAGCCTAACCGGCGCCCCGGCTATGCGTCGGCTTCGCGGGGAATACGCTCGTGCACCGTCAACAAAAGATGGTCGAAGGCGCTTTGTACCTCCGCCGACGGCGCTGGCAGCGTGGCGATTTCGACGAGCAGCTGCTTGGCCAGCGCACGCAGTTTGGTGTTGGTCTCCTGCGATCGCCACCGCAACACACTGAAGGCTTGCTCCGAACTTATCCGGTATATCGCCATCAGGACACCTTTGACCTGCTCTATCATCGCGCGGGCCTCGAAGAGGTCCGGCAGGGCCTCATCAAGGGCGACCTGGCGGGTCTCGTCAAAGGTCGCGGTCAAGTCGATGTAATAGCCCGCGGTCCCCACCACCGCGCCGGTCTCGTCGGCCATTCGATCGGCCACCACGATTGCATCGTGCACGTCGCCGGCGGTGTCGATGAAGCGGTGCCGGCTGGAGAACGAGCTTTTGGCATGCAATGCCCGGTCCAGCAGGTCCTGAACGTGATCCCGGTCTTCTGGATGCTTGTGCGCCAGCAGAATTTCAGTAGTCGGAACCACCGACCCGGGCTCGTAGCCGTGCATGCGGGCGACCTCGTCGGACCATTCCCAGCGCTGGCCGACGAACCAGAACCGGAACGCGCCCACGCCGATGTTGTCTGCCTCCGTTTTCACCGGCGGCGTGGCGGGTGTCCCATCGGTGTCTGTGCTCGCGTGCACGTTCTCGATCATTCCACCGTTTCACGACCTTGCCCACGGGTTGGCCAGGATGCGGCACACCATTGCAAACCCGTCCCACTGCGCTAGCGTGGAGAACGCACGACACTGCTCGGCGACGATGCGGACCGTGAAACGGTCCGAGGAGGAGTCGAGCAATCAGAACGCGCGGGAGCGCACGCCAAGTGCGCTGAGAGGACGGCTCGGGGCCGTCGACCGTATGAACCTGACCGGGTAATGCCGACGTAGGGAGATGACAACCATGACCGTGACAGCCGAACCGTCAGTCACCACCGGACCCATCGCGGGCAGCAGCAAGGCCTATCGCGACGTCGAGGGCGTCCCGGGTGCGAAAGTTCCGTTTCGGCGGGTGAATCTGTCGAACGGAGAGCACTTCGACCTTTATGACACCTCCGGGCCCTACACCGATCCCGACGCGGTGATCGACGTGACGGCCGGGCTTTCGCCGCGCCCGGGCGTCGTGCGCGATCGCGGCACACAGCTGCAGCGCGCCCGCGCCGGTGAGGTCACCGCGGAGATGGCCTTCATCGCCGCCCGCGAGGACATGCCCGCCGAACTGGTTCGCGACGAGGTCGCCCGCGGCCGCGCGGTGATCCCGGCCAACCATAATCATCCGGAGATCGAGCCGATGATCATCGGCAAGGCCTTCGCGGTGAAGGTCAACGCCAACATCGGTAACTCGGCGGTGACGTCGTCGATCGCCGAGGAAGTCGACAAGATGGTGTGGGCCACCCGCTGGGGCGCGGACACCATCATGGATCTGTCCACCGGCAAGGACATTCACGCCACCCGGGAGTGGATTCTGCGCAACTCGCCGGTGCCGGTGGGTACCGTGCCGATCTACCAAGCGCTGGAGAAGGTCAAGGGCGATCCGACCGAGTTGACCTGGGAGATCTACCGCGACACCGTGATCGAGCAGTGCGAGCAGGGCGTGGACTACATGACTGTGCACGCCGGGGTGCTGCTGCGCTACGTGCCGTTGACCGCCAGGCGGGTCACCGGCATCGTGTCCCGCGGCGGGTCGATCATGGCAGCGTGGTGCCTCGCGCATCATCAGGAGTCGTTCCTCTACACCAACTTCGAAGAGCTGTGTGACATTTTCGCCCGCTACGACGTGACGTTCTCGCTGGGCGACGGGCTGCGGCCGGGATCGATCGCCGACGCCAACGACGCCGCGCAGTTCGCCGAGTTGCGCACCCTGGGCGAGCTCACCAAGATCGCGAAAGCCCATGGCGCACAGGTGATGATCGAAGGACCGGGGCACGTCCCGATGCACAAGATCGTCGAGAACGTGCGGCTGGAGGAGGAGCTGTGCGAGGAGGCGCCGTTCTACACCCTCGGGCCGCTGGCCACCGACATCGCACCGGCCTATGACCACATCACGTCGGCGATCGGCGCCGCCATCATCGCCCAGGCCGGCACCGCGATGCTGTGCTACGTGACCCCCAAGGAGCACCTCGGGCTGCCCGACCGCAAAGACGTCAAGGACGGCGTGATCGCCTACAAGATCGCCGCCCACGCGGCCGATTTGGCCAAGGGCCATCCGCGCGCACAGGAAAGAGATGACGCGCTGTCCACCGCTCGCTTTGAATTCCGGTGGAACGACCAGTTTGCGTTGTCGCTGGACCCTGACACCGCAAGGGAATTCCACGACGAGACGCTGCCGGCCGAACCGGCAAAGACCGCACACTTCTGCTCGATGTGCGGCCCGAAGTTCTGCTCGATGCGCATTACTGCTGATGTGCGGGCGTACGCGGCGGAACACGGGCTGGACAGCGAGGAAGCAATCGAGGCGGCGATGCAGCAGGGGATGGCGGAGAAATCGGCCGAGTTCGCCGAGCACGGTAACCGGGTGTATCTACCGATCGCCCAGTGAACTTTCTGCCGCTGCCGGCGCCGGGCGCGACGCCGCTGCGAGTGTTGGCGATCGCCGGATCGGATTCCGGTGGCGGTGCTGGTGTCCAGGCCGACATCCGCACCTGCACCCTGTTGGGAGTGCACGCGCTGTGCGCGATTACCGCGGTGACGGTGCAGAACTCGTTGGGCGTCAAAGGTTTTCACAAAGTACCCGGTGATGTGATTGCTGCCCAGATCGAGGTGGTATGCCACGACATCGGGCTGCAGGCCGCCAAAACCGGCATGCTGGCATCGGCGGAAATCATCACCGCGGTGGCCCAGAGTTGGCGCGAGCATGGCGCCGGCGCGCCGCTGGTCGTCGATCCGGTCAGCGCGTCGATGCACGGTGATCCGCTGCTCGACCGTCGCGCACTGGATTCCCTTCGCGCCGAACTGTTTCCACTGGCCACATTGGTGACGCCGAACCTGCACGAGGTGCGGCTACTGGTGGACATCGAGGTCGTCGACTCGAAATCCCAGGCCGACGCCGCTCGCGCCCTGCATGCCCTGGGACCGCAGTGGGCACTGGTGAAGGGCGGCCACCTGCGCGGGTCGGCCAGCAGCACGGATCTGTTGTTCGACGGCAACGACTTTCACGAGTTCGAGTCGCCGCGAGTGGACACCACCAACGACCATGGTGCCGGCGACACCCTGGCTGCCGCGACGGCCTGCGCGCTGGCCCACGGCTACCCGGTGCCGGACGCGGTGGCGTTCGCCAAGGAGTGGGTGACTGAATGCCTGCGCGCCGCCTATCCGCTCGGGCATGGCCACGGCCCGGTGTCCCCGTTGTTCAGGCTGCTATGACGCTCGATGACATCGCGGGCATCGCGCACCAACCCGATGGCACGCCGTCAGGAGTGGTGGTGCTGACGCACGGCGCTGGCGGAAGTAGGGAATCTCCACTGCTGCAACGACTTTGCGACGAGTGGGCCCGACGTGGCTGGCTTGCGGTTCGCTACAACCTGCCTTATCGCCGCCGGCGGCCCAAGGGACCGCCCTCGGGCTCGGCGGCGACCGATCGCGCCGGCATCGTGGAGGCGATCGAGGTGTGCCGCGGCCTGGCCGACGGCCCGTTGATCGTCGGCGGTCATTCCTATGGCGGCCGGCAGACGTCGATGGTGGTGGCCGCAAAGGAAGCACGGGTGGACGTGCTGACGCTGTTCTCCTATCCGGTGCATCCACCCGGTAAGCCGGAACGGGCCCGCACCGAGCACCTGCCCGACATCGCGGTGCCGACGGTGTTCACCCACGGCACGTCGGACCCGTTCGGCACTATCGACGAGGTAGGCGCCGCCGCGGCGTTGATTCCCGCACCGACCCAGATCGTCGAGATCGCCGGCGCACGCCACGATCTGGGCTCGAAGACCCTCGACGTGCCCGGATTAGCGGTGGCCGCCGCGCTGCTGCTGCTCGGGCGCGGCTGAGCGGCGTCGAACGAAATCGGCCGCGATGTCGGCGACCTTGACATTGGAGTCTTGCGAGGTTTGGCGGAGCAGGCTGAACGCCTCGTCATCGGAGATATCGTTGACCAGCATCAGCATGCCAACGGCCTTACCGATATCACGATTACGGGCCAGGCCCCGTCGCAACGCCGCCGCGTCTTCGCCGTGCGCTGCCGCGTTGATAGCCACCGTGGCGAACGCCGCCAATACCGCGGCCCGTTCGACCGACGTCGTGTCGAAAGCGTTGGCCGTATCGGAGAACAGATTGAGTGCGCCGACATTGGACCGGTCTACCGTCAGTTGAATGCTCATCGCGCCGCGCACCGGCGTTTCGGCCACCACCCGGGCCGCTAATGCCGGCCACCTGTCACCATTCGTCAAATCGATTGCCATTTGCACGGTTTTCTCTTCAATGGCATCGAGGCACGGCCCACAGCCCAGCGCCAACTCGAATTTGTCGATCTGGTGCGCGACCGAATCGCTGACGGCGGCTGTGCGGCAGGCACCGTCACGGCTGATCATCAGGCTGGCGTGGTCGCAGCCGGGAACCGTCAAGGTGGCCGCTACACAGACCGCGGCATACATTTCCTTCGACGTCGAACCCTGAGCGACGATGCCGGCCAGCGATGTGAACACGCTTGCCGTGTCGGCAGGCGAGCGGGACAACACGGTAGTCTCCTGACTTTTCGCGGTGAGGACCGGTGGGCGGCAGCGGGTTCGCAGTGTGCTGCGCTGCCGCCCACCGCAGGCTCAGGCGTCGACCACCTCGCGCTTGGCGTTGCTGTTGAGAGTGTGGTGGCTGTCGCTGCGGCCGATCGTGATCTTTCGCGGCTTGGCCTTCTCGGCCACCGGAATGTGGAGCCGCAGCACGCCCTCCTGATACGAGGCCTCGATCCGGTCGGTGTCGAGGTTCTCCCCCAGCACCAGTTGCCTGCTGAACACTCCGCGCGGCCGCTCGGTCGCCAGCATCTCCCGATTGGGATCGACGGCAGGGCGCTGCGCGCGGATGGTCACCACATTGCGTTCGATGTCGAGGTCCAGCGAGTCCTGGTCGATGCCCGGCAGGTCGAACTCGACGAAGAAATCATCGCCTTCTCGCCACGCGTCCATCGGCATCACCGCTGGGCGGGCGGCGGTACCCAGCACCTGCTGGGTGACGCGATCCAGATCGCGGAAGGGGTCGGTACGCATCAGCATGTTGGTTACCTCCGACTCAGTAGTCCTCTGCAGGATGTCCTCTATAACCTGTGTCTAATGACACAGATTTGATATATCATGCACGCAAGAATGTCGCAAGTGTGATACAAAGGTTTTCTGTGAACGCAGCCAAGGATGACTTCCCATGACCGACAGACCGGACGCGCCGGGCATGCCAACGGCGGGCCAGGGCGTCTATGGCATCTCCGTTGCCGCCGAGCTTTCCGGAATTGCGGTGCAATCGCTGCGTCTCTACGAGCGCCACGGCTTGCTGACTCCCTCACGCAGTGACGGCGGTACCCGCCGCTATAGCGCCGACGACCTGGCTCGGCTGCAGCGCATCAGCGAATTGCTCGATGCCGGCGTAAATCTCGCCGGCATCGGACGAATCCTCGACCTGGAGGATGACAACGCGGCACTGCAGGCCGCCAACCAGACCAGGGGTGGCAAGAGGGGAAAGAAGACGTCCGGCTAACGCCTCATCCGCGCAGTGGTCACCGATACCGGAGGTACTGGGTATATGGTCGTCTCCATGAGTTCCGAGCACTTCGAGGCCCTCATCGTCGGGGCCGGCTTTGGCGGAATCGGCGCCGCCATCCAGCTGAAGCGCCTGGGCATCGATGACTTCGTCATCCTCGACCGGGAGGACGACCTGGGCGGCACTTGGCACGTCAACCACTATCCGGGCCTGGCCGTCGACGTCCCCACCACCACGTACTCGTACTTCTTCGAACCGAACCCGAACTGGTCGCGGTTGTTCACCCCCGGACCGGAGATCAAGCAGTACGCCGCAGGGGTAGCCGACAAGTACGACGTGCGACGGCACATGCGGTTCAACACCGTTGTAGAGAGCGCACGCTGGGACGACGAGACCCGCCGCTGGGAAGTGGCGCTGTCCGGTGGCGACGTGCTGTCCGCGCGCTACCTGATCACCGCCACCGGGTTTCTGTCCCAGCCGAAAACACCCGACATCCCGGGAATCACCACGTTCAAAGGCAAGGTCATCCACACCACCAAGTGGGAGGACGATTTCGACGCCACGGGCAGGCGGATCGGGATCATCGGGACCGGCGCAACGGCGATTCAGCTCATCCCGGAACTCGCCAAGAAAGCCGCCGACCTCACCGTCTATCAGCGCACCCCGATTTGGGTGGCACCGAAGATCGATCTGCGGTTCTCGGATCGAGCCAAACGGCTCTTCGCCCGCCTACCGTGGACACAGCGACTGATCCGGACGATCACCGACAGCATTTACGAGTTGATGATCACCGTCGGAGTGGTGCGGTACCGGGTTCCATTGTTCCGGCGGCTGAATATCTCCGCGATGGATCTGTGCAAGATCAACACGTTCGTGGCGATTCGCGACAAAGAACTACGCCGCAAGCTCACCCCCGACTACGACATCGGGTGCAAGCGGCCGTCGTTCTCCAACACCTACTTTCGCAGTTTCACCAAACCTCATGTCCACCTGCAGGCCGACGGAATCGAACGCGTCGAGGCCGACGGCATCGTCAACGCCGACGGATCGAAGACGCACATCGATACGCTGGTGCTGGCAACCGGATTCGACTTGTGGGATGCGAACTTCCCAGCCATCGAGGTGATCGGCCGCGACGGCCGCAACCTGGGAAAGTGGTGGCGCGATACACGATTTCAGGCGTATCAGGGCGTGTCGATGCCCTACTTCCCGAACTATCTGAGCCTGGCCAGCCCGTTCGCCTTCCTGGGGCTGAATTTCTTCAACACCATGGAATATCAGATGCGGCTGATGGAAAGGCTTTTCACCGAGCTCAAACGTCGGGGCGCAGAAACCTTCGAAGTGACCGAAGAGGCCAATGCGCATTACCTCGACCGGATGACCGAACTGCTCGGCGATTCACTGTGGACGATCGGCAACTGCTCCACGTCACGTTCCTACTATTTCAATCCCAGCGGCGAACCCTCGCTGTTGCGTCCGATGGCCACCAAGACAGCAATCGCGGAGGCGTCGAACTTTCCGCTGACCGACTACGCGATCAGCTAAGGAGCACTGGGAAAAGCTATGTCTCGCAGAAGTAACCGTCTTGCCCGCTTTTCCGGTCTGGCACTGGCGGGCGCCGGGCTGTCCCACTTCACCAGCCCGCGGTTGTTCGAGCCGATCACCAGGGCGGCATTCCCGCGAAACACCCGCCAGCACGTCTACACCAACGGCGGTATCGAAACCGCGTTGGGTCTGGGTTTCAGCAGCCGGCAGACCCGCAGCCTGGCCATCGTCGGGCTGATCGGATACCTCGCCTACCTGGGCGGCAACGCTATTCGCCACGCCCAAACACGGTAGCCTCCATCAATTTACGCACGCAGGCTTGCGGGTAGGCGGAGTTGTCGGCCGGGTGCTCGTAGTGCACCAGCCGTCCCACGTCGACGACCAGCGCCATCGCTGCGTGCACCACGATGCGGGCCTGCGTCGACGTCAGCTCCGGGCGGGCCGACGTCAACAGGCGCATCCAGGAATCGATCGTCGTGCGCTGCACGCTGCGCAACAGCTGCTCGTCCGACCGAGTCAGGTTGACCCGCTCGGAGTAGTAGATCGCGGCCAGCTCCGGGTTGGCGAATGATGTTGCCACGTAGGCTTCGATCAAGAGGCTGAGCATCTGGCGCGGCTCGGTAAGACCGGTCAGGATCGCCGACAAGCGACCGGAAATCCGGTCGGCGGCACGGCGCAATCCCGTCGAGAGAATGTCGCACTTGCCGGGAAAATACCGGTAGATCCCGGACACCGGGATGCCGACCGCCGAGGCGATCTCGGCCATGCTGGTTTCGGAGTAGCCCTTGGCGTTGAACAGCACCATTGACGCCTGCAACAGCGCTTCGTAGATACCGGTGTCCGACTCGAAGATTCGCCAAGAGGCCGGTCGGCCCTGCACCTCCTGCTGCTTCGGCAGCTCGGCGCTGAGCACCGCCGAGGCGACTTCGGTCAGCAGCGCGCGGATCTCGTCGTCCGGCAACGCAACTCGGTGATCCACGATGCTGCCGATCACGCTGAGCAACCCCGACGACAGCATCCACCGATGCGACGAGGTCAGGGTCGGTCGAATTGCGATGAGCGGCCGCTGAATCCGACGATTGACGACCCGTAACTGGTCCATCAACGTGGCTTGGTCTTCGCCGTGCAGGTATCGGGCCTGCCACCGGTACAGCCCGCCCGACTCGCGGTTCGCCAACGTCACGTCGATGAGTGCCTCGACCAGCCGGTCCAATGTCGCGGCCGGGTCGACGGTCTCGGGAGGTTCCGCGTCAGCGAAATCGGTGCAGTCGATTAATTGCTGGCCGAGCGCCAGGACGGCGCCTCGGAACAGGTCGTACTTGCTGGCGTAATGCCGGTACAGCGCCGGCGCGGAGATTCCGACCTTGGCCGCGATGGCTTCCATGCTGACCGCGTGATAGCCCAGCGCGCTGAACGACTCGGCGGACGCCCGGGCGATCTGCGCCTTGCGGTCTTTGGGTCGGCGGCGCACAGCAGCGACAGACTCGATGGGCGCGGTCGTCACCGCCATACCCTAGCGTGCAGATCGCCGGGTAATAAACCTACCGCCGGGTCAGAATGTCCATTAACATAATCGATGCTCGACAAGGAAGTTCGGGGGCCGTTGCGAGAGGTAGCCGTGCATGCTGGAAAAGGTTCGCCGTTTCCTTGGCTACCAGCTCACAATCGCCGAGCTGATCGGCCTCGGAATTATCATCGGCACCCCGTATCTCCTGGTGGGAACGATCTGGTCGACGACCCATACCGCGCATCTGCAGCACATGCACGGCGCCGACCTGGTGGTGTCGTTCCTCGGGTCAATAGTGTCCTGGCCAGTGCTGCTGTTCGCGGACGTTTGCATGACATGAGCGCTGAAGCCCCCAGGGCACCTCTGACCACCGCCGGTACCCGCATTCACATAACCCACCGCACAGCGCGCTGGGATGAGCGGCCGGCCACCGTCGCCGACGCCCTGGACTTCTGGTCGTTCGCCGCCGGTGCGGCCAATGTGGTCATGCAGCTGTCCTGGCCCGAGGTCGGCCACGGAGTGGTCGAGAGCAATGTCGACTCGGGCAACCTGATGAAGCACCCGTGGAAGCGGGCGCGGACCACGTTCAGTTACCTGGCGGTCGCGATCCTGGGCGACCCGGCCGATCGCGCGGCCTACCGCGATGCGGTCGACGCCGTACATCGTCAGGTCAAGTCCGGGCCCGACAGCCCGGTCCCTTACAGCGCGTTTGACCGCGACCTCCAGATGTGGGTCGCAGCATGCCTTTTCGTCGGCCTGGAGGATACCTACCAGTTGCTGCGCGGAAAGCTGTCCGACGAGCTCGCCGAGCACTTCTACCGTTCGGCGTTCCCGCTCGGCACCACGTTGCAGGTCGACGAAGGCCAATGGCCGCCGACGCGACAAGATTTCGACCGCTACTGGAACGACGCTTGCCGGCGGGCCGTCATGGACGACGCGGTGCGCGGCTACCTACGCGATTTGATCGATCTGCGAATGGTCTCGGTGCTGCTGCGTCCGGTATTCGGCCCACTGCTGCGGTTTCTGACCGTGGGATTTCTCGCGCCGGTCTTCCGCGAGGCCCTGCAGGTCGAATGGACATCCGGTCAGCAGCAGCGGTTCGAATACCTGTTTTTACTGGTGGCCTTCGCTAATCGGTTTCTGCCCAAGTTCATTCGCCAAGGTGGCAGCTACCTGCTGTTGGCAGACGTGCGCCGCCGAATCCGGCGCCGTCGCAACCTGATTTGAAGGGAATTTCGTGAGCAATCGTCAGCTATACCTCGGTATCGTTGCCGCCGCGTTGGTCGTGATCGGCCTGCTGGCACTGTGGTTCCCGGTCTATCTGAGCCAGTACGACCAATACGGCATGCAAATCGCCTGCGGCCGAGGCTTCAGTGCGGACCTGTCGCAGGCTGCCGGCGCCCACGGAAACGGTCTCGTCTCACAGTGCGGTACTGCACTGCTGCTGCGCCGCCTCTGGGCGATCCCGGCTGTGGTCGTGGGCTGGCTGATACTGGCCGGCCTCGTGGCGGCCTGGGTCCACACCAAACCCTCCGAGGCGGAAAGCTCGCGCTTCTGGGAGCTGAGCGGGGACAGCACCTAACCAGATCGACAGTCCAAACTGGACAGTTTTCACTGTCTAGTTTAGGCTTGCGTTGGTGGATGGGATCACCGAGTCCGCGGCAGCGGCGGCCCGAGATCTTCGGGTGATGTTCAGTCGGCTACGGCGCCAGCTTAGAGAAGTCTCTACCGGTAGCGATCTGACGCCGTCGCAGACCGCGGTGCTCACCCGGCTGTGGAAAGAGGGACCATCGTCGGCCAGCGCATTGGCCGCCGCTGAGCGGGTGCGGCCACAGTCGATGGCGACCATACTGGCCGGACTCACCGGGCACGGCCTTCTCCGGCGTGCACCCGACCCCGATGATGGTCGGCGCCAAGTGATCTCATTGACCGCCGCGGGGCGGCGCCGTGCTGAAAGCGAACGTCAGGTCCGCGAGGAATGGCTGGCCCGCGCCATGCAGGAGCGCTATTCGGAGCGAGAGCGCCGCGTCATCCTCGACGCGTTGTCCCTGCTCCAGCGCTTGACCGATTAGCGAAAGGGATTAAGAAATGGAACTGGGAATCCACTTCATCGACTTTCTTCCCGGCGATCCGGCGAATCTGGCGCCGACGCTGGCAGCAACCGCCAAGACCGCCGAAGACATCGGCGCGACCATGTTCACGCTGGCCGATCACTTCTTCCAGATGGAAGGTGTTGGGCGGGCGGAAGATCCGTTCTTGGAGGGCTATACGTCGCTGGGCTTTCTGGCCGGTCAGACCAGCAGCATCACGCTGACGCTGCTGGTCACCGGGGTGACCTATCGCTATCCGGGGGTGCTGGCCAAGACCGTCACCACGCTCGACGTGCTCTCGCAGGGCCGCTCGATGTTGGGTCTCGGTGCCGCCTGGTACGAGCGCGAGCATGTCGCCCTGGGCATCCCCTACCCGGCGTTGAGCGAGCGCTTCGAGATGCTCGAAGAGACGCTGCAGATCTGCCTGCAGATGTGGGGCGATGACGACGGTCCGTATCGCGGCAAGCACTTTCAGCTGGCCGAAACGATTTGTCAGCCCAAGCCGATTCATCGGCCGCCGATCCTGATCGGCGGTGGCGGCGAGAAGAAGACGCTGCGGATGGTCGCCCGATATGCGGATGTCTGGAATTCCACGGATACCGAGCCCGAGGTGCTCAAGCACAAGATCGAGGTGTTGACGCGGCACTGCGAGAACGTAGGCCGCGACGTCGCCGAGATCCGCAAGACGGTAGGTCTGTTCGCGGACCCGTTCGACGACGTCGACGGCTACCTGAATCGGCTCGAGAAGTACGCCGAGCTGGGCATCGACATGATCAACATCGGTCCGGTGCCTGGCACCCCGGATCCTGCCGGGTTCGTGCAGCGCTTCGGGGACAAGTTGATGTCGAGGGTGTCCGAGATCGGTTGAGCCGCAGCTACGTTGTGGATCAGCTACCAGCAGATGATCTGTGCGCGCTGTGCGGCGTATTCGCTGTCCGAAATGGCGCCCTTGGTGCGCAGGACCTCGAGCTCGTCCAAGCGTCGCGACGCCTCCGCCGACGGCGGGGACGCCGACGCCGGCGCCTGCCCGGTAGTGTTGTGCTGCCAGTGCTGAACTGTGGCGCTTGGGCTTTCGCCGAAGTTGAGCAGCCCGAGCCGCAGTAGCAGCAGAAGCAGCGCGACAACGCCGCCGATCGGCAGGCCGAGGTAGAAGATCCAGCCGACGGCCATGCCGACCTGGCTCAGCACGACGAAGCGAATAATGAGTGATAATGCGAACAGGGTGACGATCGCTCCGAGTATTACTCTGGTCTTGGTGTTCATGGACGTATTCCTTTCTGGGAGTTGGTGATTCCCAAATTCAGCTACGGGCAAGTGACATCGATTTCGAAGGACTTGTTGACCGGTCCGGCCATCGGATTGGACATGTCCGCACCGCTTGCCGTGCCGGAGATCTTGTAGGAGCTGCCGTCCTTAGTGGCGTTGGCGTTGCCTGAGGTCCCGCCAACTCCCAGCGTCACACCGTTGACATTGCCGAGCGCAACGGATTTGACGACCGGTGGGTTGGCATCGGTCAGCACTGCACCGATACCGGTGGGCGCACCCGATGCGCCGGGTGTCGCGCCGCCGATGGCAATGCTGACGTTGCCGGCCGCGGTGGTGCAGGCAACCGTGCCTTTGACGCTTTGATCCTTGCCGTCGACGACCACCTTGGTGTTCGCATTGCGGCTCGCGGCCACAGCACCGTTGCCGGCGCTGACCGTGCCGCTGTGCGAGCAGCCCGTCAGCGCCACGCCGAGGATCGCCGCGGCGCCGACCGTGATCATTACTTCGCGTTTCATAGTTGGACTCCGTTTCTTTGTTCTGATCGTTCGTCATCGCTCATCGCGATGCGTTAACACTGTGCGGGGGAGGGCTTACTGGATCCTTAATGGACCGGTCGGCGGGTGAGACTCAGTCCGTGCCGGCCGACAAGTCGATATACATCGACTGAATGCCGACGCGGCCGGGACCGGTGAATCGGTTGAAGACGAGATTGCCTGTTCCGCCTAATATTCCGGTGCGCAGACCGTACACTTGCACGTCCATCCGGACGCTCTCATCGCGGTATATCCAGCTTCCCGGCTCCACGTCGATCTGCTCACCGGGGCCCAGGACCTTCTCGAAGACGTTGCCGTTGCCGTGCAACCACACCACGCCTTCAGACTGTGTCGCAGCGAACCGGTCCACGAACAACCCAGTCGAGCCGAACATCATGTTCTTGATCCCTTTCAACCGACTGAACCCGTATTCCAGATTCCCTGTCGCCGCGAGGTATTGGTGCTCACGCACTTCAACGGCGGTGCCGGCGCGCAAATGCAGCGGGAAGACGTGGCCGGCGGCGTCGCGGGAAAACGCGACCTGCCCCGGGCCGCGGGCCTCGGTTAAAAGCAGCGGCATGCCGGCGATCATCCGCTTGAGAGCACCCTTGCCTTTGACCCCGATCACGAGCGATGGCTCTTTCCACAACACCACGTGATGCTCGAAAAACACCGGCACGCTACCGTTCAGCCAGATGTGCAGTACCGGCACCAGCTCTCCGTCGATGCGGTAGTAGACGCCAGGCGCACTGCCATCCGCGATGGTGGTCGGCAGCAGCTGCGGCGGCTCGGGCCGATAGGACGTTGCCTGGGGGGTGTTGCCGTGGGTGGGATTCGTCATGGTGGACTCTTTTCGGTCGTCAGTTCCGGTTTTCCGGGCTGTCAACAGAGTCCGACGAGGGGCTTAATGGATTTTAAGTAGCCGTCTCGAACGTGAATTCTTGGTCTCCGATGCGAATTCGATCGCCGCCGAAGAGCTCCGCGCTGGGGTCGATCCGCTGCCCGCGCACACGAACCCCGTTGACCGATCCCAGATCCGTGATCACGAAGGCTGTACCACTGGCGGTAATCACGGCGTGGTGCCGGCTGACTTTAACGTCGGACAGCACGATGTGGTTGTCGGAGTTGCGCCCGATCCGCGTGACCGGGCCGGCCAACGTAAACCGTTGTCCGTCGGCGCCGCGCAACTCTGCGACGGGGTTGGTATCGGGCCGGCGAACCGCGGTTGCGTTGCCCTCGACCGCGACCGAAGACACGATGGTGTCTTCGGCATGGGCCTGAGCCGCCTTGCGCACGTCAACGGGTTCCTGGCGCAGGACTTGCTCGTAGAGCTCACGCAATTTAGCGCCCGGATCAATGCCCAGGTCTTCGGCCAGTCGGGTTTTCAGGCGCAGGTACGCGTCGAGGGCATCTGATTGGCGGTCCGCCAAGTAATAGGCGGTGATCAGCTGGGCCCACAGCGGCTCGCGATACGGATGCTCGGCGATCAGCGTTTCTAGTTCCGTGATCACGGCATGTGGTCGGCCGCAGGCGATTTCGGCTTCAACGTGGGCAGTGTGGGCAACGACCTTTTCTTCATCGAATGCCGCGGCAAGGGTCTCGACGAATTGAAAGTCGCGCAGATCCTCCAAAAACGGGCCGCGCCACTGCGCGAGCGCATCTGACATCTGCCGGCTGGCCTGCTCGAATTCCGCGGCGGCTGCGGCATGCAATCCCGCGTCTTTCTGGGTGCGAAAACGCCCGAGGTCGTACTGATCTTGGCCGATCGCCAGCCGGTACCCCGGCGGCGCGCTGGCCAGCAGCGCGCGGTCGATGCCCGCGCTGCTCATCAGACGACGCAAGTTGGAGATGTAGGCATGCAGGGTGGCTCTCGCTCCCGCGGGTGGCCGTTGATTCCAGGCGGCGCCGATCAGCACGTCGATGTCCACCGGCCGATTGGCGTTGACAACCAGCACCGCCAGCACCGCGCGTTGCTTGGGCGTGCCCAACGGCACCAGCGCGCCGCCGATGCTCATCTGCAACGGACCCAGGACACCGAACTGGACGGCTTTGCCGTCCAGCGCGTCGTCACGCCCGATGCGAAGCGAAGTCGCCGTCATCACCCCACCGCGCCCAACCAGTAAGCCAGCCAACTAGCAGCAGCATAGCTTCTCCGGCACCGTGGCCGCGGGGTCTACCGCTAGTATTCGGCCATGCCGGTGTCGGTGGGCGAACTGTTTGCGGGATTCACGATCCTGCGGATACTCGGCGCCGGCGCGATGGGCACGGTGTACCTAGCGGCCCATCCGCGGCTGCCGCGTCAGGATGCGCTGAAGGTGTTGTCGGCGGAGTTGACCGCCGACCCCCAATATCGCGAGCGGTTTCTGCGTGAGGCCGATTTGGCCGCCAGCTTGTCGCACCCCAACATCCTGGGCATCCACGACCGCGGCGAATACGACGAGCAGTTCTGGATTTCGATGGACTACGTGGCCGGCACCGATGCGGGTCGGCTGGTGCGCGACCACTACTCGGGCGGCATGCCCCTCACCGATGCGTTGGCGATCATCACCGCGGTCGGCTCCGCGCTGGATTATGCGCATCAGCGTGGGCTGCTGCACCGCGATGTCAAACCGGCCAACATCCTGCTGGACTCCCAAACGCAACGAATTTTCCTGGCAGACTTCGGAATCGCTCGTCGCATCGACGACATATCGGGGCTGACCGAGACGAATATGGCGGTGGGCACGGTGTCCTACGCGGCACCCGAGCAGTTGAAGGGCGAGCCGCTCGACGGACGCGCCGACCAATACGCGCTGGCCTGCACCGCATTTCACCTCTTGACCGGCGCGCCGCCCTATGTCGATTCCAATCCCGCGGTGGTGATCACCAAACATTGCATGTCCCCCGCACCGTCGATCGAGCAACGCCGCCCGGAGTTGGCCGGGCTGGATCCGGTGCTGGCCCGGGCGATGGCCAAAGCGCCTGCCGAGCGGTTCGCCAGCTGTCGAGAATTCGCCGCAGCACTGCAGCACCAGCTCAGCCCGCAGTCGGTCCACCTCTACACCCCG
>DATJOR010000187.1:0-7763 GCA_035506875.1 Mycobacterium sp. | reverse complement strand
GGCACTACGGGCATTCCCCATGTCACGCGTGTGCGCGGTCTCGAACTGTGAGAGGTTTGTCCGCATGGGTCGACTATTCGGCACCGACGGCGTCCGCGGAGTCGCCAATCGAGAGCTCACTGCCGAGCTCGCGTTAGCTCTTGGCGCCGCGGCCGCTCGTCGGCTGACCAGCCCGAATAGCGCGCGCCGACGTGTCGCGGTGATCGGCCGCGATCCGCGCGCCAGCGGCGAGATGCTGGAAGCGGCGGTGATCGCCGGGCTGACCAGCGAAGGCGTCGACGCGCTGCGGGTGGGCGTGCTGCCGACTCCGGCGGTGGCCTACTTGACCAGCGCCTACGACGCCGACTTCGGGGTGATGATCTCGGCGTCGCACAACCCGATGCCCGACAACGGCATCAAGATCTTCGGGCCGGGCGGGCACAAGCTCGCTGACGCCACCGAGGACCAAATCGAAGATCTGGTC
The DNA here is from genome assembly GCA_035506875.1 of Mycobacterium sp. Lineage (GTDB taxonomy): Bacteria > Actinomycetota > Actinomycetes > Mycobacteriales > Mycobacteriaceae > Mycobacterium. Next base: position 7,300 of record DATJOR010000187.1, on the reverse strand, counting down.
GCGGCCGGGCCGGGGCTGCGGCCCGCCGGGTCCGGGATCGGCCGGGTGATCGACGCCGAGGACGCGCTGGACCGCTACCTGCGCCAGGTCAGCAAGGCCGGCACCGTCGGGCTCGACGGGCTGACCGTCGTCGTCGACTGCGCGCACGGCGCGGCTTCGGCGGCAGCACCGCGCGCCTACCGAGCGGCCGGCGCGCGGGTGATCGCGATCAACGCCGAACCCAACGGGCTCAACATCAACGACCGCTGCGGGTCGACCCACCTCGATGCGCTGCGATCTGCGGTCGTCGAGCACGGTGCCGACCTCGGTCTGGCGCATGACGGCGATGCCGACCGGTGCCTGGCGATCGATGCGGCCGGGGAGGTCGTCGACGGCGACGCGATCATGGTGATCCTGGCGCTGGCGATGCAAGAGGCCGGCGAACTGGTTGACAACACCCTGGTGGCGACTGTGATGAGCAACCTCGGGCTGCATCTGGCGATGCGTGCGGCCGGAGTTAGCGTTCGCACCACCAGTGTCGGTGACCGCTACGTCTTGGAAGAGCTGCGATCCGGTGACTACAGCCTCGGCGGTGAGCAATCCGGTCATATCGTGCTGCCCGGTCTGGCCACCACCGGCGACGGCATCCTCGTCGGCCTGCGGCTGATGTCGCGGATAGCGCAAACCGGTTCGTCGCTGACCGCCCTGGCCGCTGCGATGCACACCCTGCCGCAGGTGCTGATCAACGTCGAGGTCGCGGACAAGGCCGCCGCCGTCGCCGCGCCGTCGGTGCGCACCGCGGTTGCGCAGGCCGAGGACGAGCTCGGTGACACCGGACGAATCTTGTTGCGTCCCTCCGGAACCGAACAGATGATTCGGGTCATGGTGGAAGCCGACGACGAGCGCATCGCCCACCGGCTCGCCAGCCGTGTCGCCGAAACGGTGCGCGCCCAACGCTGAGCGGAACCGCCGGGCGGCGCGATGCGTCGAAACCGGTATGGGACAACGAAATGCGTTCGTCGATGCTGCGGCCCTGCGCACGGTCGCGAACCGGTTCGACGATGCCGCGCAACTCATCGATGGCGCGGTGCGCACTCATTTCGGAAGTTTGGCATTCGACGGGGCCACCGCCGGGCGGTCTTACGTCGGTCATGGCGATGCGCTGCGGTTAGCCCTGAATCGGCTGGCCGGTGAGCTCGGCCAGTGGGCGCGGGCGACCGGGGAGATCGCTATTGCCTTGCGGGCCAGCGCAGACCGCTACATCGAGGCGGATCTGAGCGCCGCCGGTCGGGTGAGTCTTGGCTAAGCGATTCGATGTGGCGGCGCGGCTGGCCGAGGGCCGGCCCGCGGTCGAGCACACGCAGACCTACGTGCAGGCATGCCACGTGCTCGGCTATCAGCAACCCGATCTGACGGCGCACGGTTCACAGGTCTTGGACTGGTATGACACCGAAACCGGACTTGACCTGCGAGTGCTCGACGACGACGGCGCTGCGCTCCGTAGGGCACTGAACACGATCGACGAGGCGTTGTGGCAGCAGCGTGCGCAGATCACCGAGATCACGGCGGCATGGACGGGGGCGGGTGCTGAGTCCGCGACGCGGTTTCTGCAGCGGCACTGCGACGCTGCCGTGGAGGTGGCCGAGCGTGTCCGTGCCGCGGCCGACGGCTACGCGGCGCTGCGTGACAATCTGTGGCAGCTGGTCGACCGCAAGGCCACGACGGTCATCGCCATCGATGATCGCAGGGTGGGGGAGCGGTCAGCTTGGCTGGCCGCCGCACATACCGTCACTGCCGGGGCGGGTAACCGATCGGCGGAAGATCTGATCCGCCAGCAGGTTACGCCATATGTGGGCAACGATATTTCCAACGACTGGCTCACCGCGATGCGATCGGCAGCGGCGTCGGTGGAGGCGTGCTACGACGGGGCCGTCGACGCGCTGAGCGCGACGCGCGAGGTGAGTTTCGAGATCCCGGGTGAATTGGGCCCCAGTGGGCCAGCGGTATTCGACAAGCCGCTCGACTCAAACCCGGCCGCGGCTACCGTGCCGACGACGTCGGCGCGCCCGGAGATCGTGCCCACCGTGCCCGCGGCCGCGTCGACGCCGATATCGGCTCCACCGCCACCGCCCCCCGCAGCGGGGACGCTGGACGATGTGCCGGTGCCTCCGGAATTAACTGCCCCGCTAGGCGATGCCGCCGGGTTATCTGGCGGCGCAGGTGATCTCGGTAGCATTGGCGGTCTGGCCGGCAGTATCGGCAGCGTCGTCGGCAAGATCGTCGACGGTATCGGCGGTCTGCTGGGCTCGCTAGCTGACGGCATCTCCGGCCCGTCGGGCTCCGCGGATCCGCTGCTGGATGATCCGCTGGACGACGATCCACTCGGTGACGACGACGCCGAAATCGTCGACGACGATCACCCCGACGGCACTGCTACCGACGTAGCCGACGACACCACCGAGGTCGATCCGCCGGCCACCGACGAAAATACCGCCACCGAGGCGCCCCCTGAAAACTCGCCGGCTACAAACGATCCCGCCGACCAACCGGTAGCTCAGCCGATCTCCCCGCCGCCCGACGCTGCACCACCGACGCCGGATTCGCCGCTCGCACCGGATGAACCGCAGGCCGACGGTCCAACTCCGTGCGAGATCGCCGAGGACCAATTGCCGCAGGCCGGGCAGTGACCGCCGCTCAGCCCTTGAGTAACGCGACGAACTTCTCCTCGGGAGTGACCGGCGTCATCTCCTGCTCGGCGGCATCGGTCTTGGGCAGCTGGACGTCTGGATCGGCGAACTCGCGATAGGTCTTGTCGCCGCCGAGCACATACAACAGGTATCCCGTCAACAACGCACGAATCGCCTTCTGCGTCTTGCGATCCGGACCGCCCAGGCCGAAAGCGGTAGCCAGCCGACGGCCCTCGGCAAGCCCGGCGGGCTTGGCTTTGCTGACTATCCGCAGCGTGGACGGGTCCCAGGCCCGGGAGAGTTCAACGGCGTTGGAGCGCAACTTCTTCGCATCGCCGGCGGCGCTGAACACCACGCCCGGGACATTCAGCGTCGCGGCCGGTTGTTCGGCGGGCGGGCTGGTGACCGTCGGGAAGATCGCCGCCACTGCCTTGGGCTTCACCGTCATTCCGGCCGCCGCAAACACCGCGGCCGAGCCGCCGAAGCCATGGCCGACAACGCCGAGTTTGTTGGGATGCACGCTGATCCGGCCCGGGCCAAGTCGGACGCCCGCGGCGATGTCGAGCGCGGTGCCCAAGTCGAAGGCCAGGTTCAGAACCGACGGCGCGAATCCTCGCTCGGTGTCGGGGGCCGCCGCGACAATGCCCCACGAGGCCAGGTGCTCGAGCAGTCGGGAGTAACGTTCTACGCCGGTCAGCCAGTCGTGGCCGAAGGCCAGACCGGGCAGGTTCAGTCCCGCTTCGGGCGTGTAGACCACGCCGGGCAGGCCCGCGAAGGCCAGGTCGCCGCGCAGCACGCGATGCGGCCCAGGCCGAGCGAGGGCGGCGACAAGCTTCCGAGGGCTGGCCACCCGGTGACGGTACCGCACCACGGCCCCTGGAAAACAGCCAACACCAAGCTGATTCATAGGAAAGACGACACGCGGGCGACGGGTTTAGTCGGTTGGCTGCACGTGGTACTACGTCGCGGTGAACAACATCATCCGCGTCGCAGCTGCGACAGCTATTACCACCGCTGGTTTAGGGCTCGCCGGTTTGGCTGCGGCGAGCACTGCTGAGGCCTTCCCAGGCCCGTTCCCCGACTATCACTGGTGCCCCGGCCAGTCCTGGGACCCGGGCTGGGGAAACAACTGGGACTGGGGCCGCTGCCACGACGACAACTACTACGACGGCGAGCCGCACGACGCCGGCCACTGGCACGGCCCGGGCCCCTGGCACCCCTGAGCCACGCCACACTTCCTAAGTCACGCGGCGTGCAGCCGTCCAGGGGGCGGCTGCACGCCGCGTTGATCCGGGTTACAGCGCGTAGAGCCCGGGTAGGTTGACGACGATCGCCTCCTGCGTGCTACGCGCGATCACGACCGTGGCCGGCTCGTCCGGGCTCGGATTCTCTTCCCGATGCGGCAGATACGGCGGGATGAACACGTAGTCGCCGGGATTTGTTGCGATGCGCACCTCGTCCTCGCCGTCGTGAAACACGAAATCGGGGTGACCGCTGAGGACGAAGATCGCCGTCTCGGATTCGCCGTGGTGATGGTTGGAGGACACCGTCTGGGGATGGACGTGCGTCTCGCCCATCCAGAGTTTGTCCGAGCCGACCGTGCGTCCGCTGATCGCCGCGAAGCGCTGCATGCCCTCGCTTTGCGCGGTATCGGCGTCGATATCAGACGACTTGACATGGTGCACTCGACTGCGAACCAACCGTTCGCTTTGCTGCAAGTCGGGGTGAAACCCGTCACCGACCACTGTCGTCTCCTTCCTGCTGTCGACGGTGCCAACCCGACATGTTGAACACGCGTCCAACGCCGACCAGGCCGATCTCGGCGTCCACCGATACCACGCTGGTCAGCCCCTTACACAAGCGTCAACAACCTTGATATCAGATGCTGAAACACAGTCATTACCAAGTTTATTCATAGGCATTCATAAGAAAAACGCCGAGCGAGGTGTTTAGTCATCGGGGTTTGCGTGGTACGAAGACAAGGTGAAAAACATTAAGAGGATTGCAGCCGCGACTGCTTTGACCACAGGTCTTGGCCTCGCTGGTCTGGGCGCGGCGAGCGTAGCGGAGGCCTTCCCTGGCGGGCCGATGCCCGACTACCACTGGTGCCCCGGCCAGTGGTGGGACCCGTCCTGGGGTAACAACTGGGGGGCCGACCGCTGCCACGACGACAACTACTTCGACGGCGAGCCGCACGACGGCGGTCACTGGCACGGCCAGGGCGAATGGCACCCCGACGGCCCGGGTGGTCCCGGTTGGGATAACCACGGTGGTCCGGGTGGTCCGGGCTGGCAAGACAACAACGGCTGGCACCCCTGATCCCACCCGGGAGCCGTAAAAACCGAATAACGACAGCACCGCGTTACCGGCCGCGAGCCGCTAGCGCAGGTCAGAAGAGTGCAGCCGTCCCGATTGGGGCGGCTGCACTACCCTGATGGGCTATGTGCGGAATCGTCGGATATGTCGGGCATCAGCCTGCCTGCGACGTCGTCGTCGACGCACTGCGGCGAATGGAATACCGCGGTTACGACTCGGCGGGCATCGCGCTGGTCGACGGCGTCGGCAAGCTGACCGTCCGACGGCGGGCGGGACGACTGGCCAACCTGGAGAGCGCCCTCGCCGACACCGAGCCGGCCGCGCTGGCCGGCACCACCGGCCTCGGTCACACCCGGTGGGCCACCCACGGCCGTCCCACCGACCGCAACGCGCACCCGCATCGTGACGCGGCGGGCAAGATCGCCGTCGTCCACAACGGCATCATCGAGAACTTCCCAATTCTGCGCCGCGAGCTGGAGTCGGCCGGGGTGGAGTTCGCCAGCGACACCGACACCGAGGTGGCCGTTCACCTGGTAGCGCAGGCGTACCGTCACGGCGAGACGGCCGGTGACTTCGTCGGATCGGTGCTGGCCGTCTTGCGCCGCCTCGAAGGCCACTTCACCCTGGTGTTCACCAACGCCGACGAGCCAGGCCTGATCGTCGCCGCGCGTCGCTCCACACCGTTGGTCGTCGGCATCGGCGACGGTGAGATGTTCGTCGGCTCCGATGTCGCGGCGTTCATCGGGCACACCCGCGATGCGGTCGAACTCGGCCAGGACCAGGCCGTGGCGATCACCGCCGGCGGCTACCGCATCACCGACTTCGACGGCAACGACGCCACCGCCAACGCGCGAAAGTTTCACATCGACTGGGACCTGGACGCCGCCGAAAAGGGCGGCTACGAGTACTTCATGCTCAAGGAGATCGCCGAGCAGCCCACCGCGGTGTCCGACACGTTGCTCGGGCATTTCGTCGACGGTCGCATCGTGCTCGACGAGCAACGGCTCTCGGATCAGGAACTGCGCGAGATCGACAAGGTCTTCGTGGTCGCCTGTGGCACCGCGTACCACTCCGGGCTGCTGGCCAAATACGCGATCGAGCACTGGACCAGACTGCCCGTCGAGGTGGAGCTGGCCAGCGAGTTCCGTTACCGCGACCCGGTGTTGGACCGCAGCACGCTGGTGGTGGCGATCTCGCAGTCCGGCGAGACGGCCGACACCCTGGAGGCGGTCCGCCACGCCAAGGAACAAAAAGCCAAGGTCCTAGCGATCTGCAACACCAATGGCTCGCAGATCCCGCGCGAATGCGACGCGGTCCTCTACACCCGCGCTGGACCGGAGATCGGGGTGGCGTCGACCAAGACGTTTTTGGCGCAGATCGCGGCCAACTATCTGGTTGGCCTGGCGCTGGCACAGGCTCGCGGCACCAAATACCCCGACGAGGTCGAACGTGAGTACCGCGAACTGGAGGCCATGCCGGATCTGGTGGCTCGGGTCATTGCCGAAATCAAGCCGGTCGCCGCGCTGGCCTACCGGTTCGCCCAGGCGTCGGCGATCCTGTTCCTCGGTCGCCACGTCGGCTACCCGGTGGCGCTGGAAGGCGCGTTGAAACTCAAGGAACTGGCCTACATGCACGCAGAGGGCTTCGCCGCCGGTGAGCTCAAGCACGGCCCGATCGCGCTGATCGAAGACGATCTGCCGGTCTTCGTCGTGATGCCGTCCCCGAAGAGCTCGCCGATGCTGCACGCCAAGCTGTTGTCCAACATTCGCGAGATCCAGACCCGCGGCGCGATCACCATCGTCATCGCCGAGGAGGGCGACGACACGGTCCGGCCCTACGCCGATCACCTGATCGAAATCCCGTCGGTGTCAACACTTTTTCAGCCGCTGCTCTCGACGATTCCGCTACAGGTGTTCGCTGCCTCGGTGGCGCAGGCCCGTGGGTACGACGTCGACAAGCCACGGAACCTGGCCAAGTCGGTCACCGTCGAGTAGTGCCTGGCCTGGCTCGTCCTCCTTTGCAGCAGTTGAATATTCACGGAAGCAGGAGATATGTGCGGTATCTGCGGTGAGATCCGCTTCGACGGGCAAACGGCCGATGTCGGGGCCGTAGTCCGGATGACCGGCGCAATGACGTCGCGCGGACCCGACTCCGACGGCGTGTTCGCGCACGGGCCGTTGGCGTTCGGCCATCGGCGGCTGTCGATCATCGACCTTTCCGCCCACGGCGCCCAACCGATGGTCGACAGCGATCTCGGGCTGACGCTGGTGTTCAACGGCTGCATCTACAACTACAAGGAGCTGCGCAAAGAGCTTCAG
>DATJOR010000186.1:0-4871 GCA_035506875.1 Mycobacterium sp. | reverse complement strand
GTGGCGCCTGGTGGAGCCAGGCCGCCCCTCGTGGCGCAGAGATGGCTGGCCCTGGCGACACCGTGTTCTCCCCCCGTCGAAGCCGGGTCACGGTCGTGCGCCGTTCGACGGACCTTGTTCGCTGATCGCAGCCGACCTATTGGCTTCGTTCTCTACTCACGAGACAGCGGATGCCCGATGTCGAACGCAGGGAGAGTCGGTCCAGGAAGCTGAGGTCTGCGCTAGATGGTTAGGCGCCGAGCAGGTCACCGAACAACGTCGCTGCGTTGCTCCAATCGGCGGTGTCTCCCAAAAACGCCGCGTCGTAGAGGTCGTTGAACAACGCGCCATCTTGAGGTGATGCCAGGTCGAGCCCGCCCACGTTGACCGTGTCGGTGGCGTCTGGATTCACCACCGGCACAGGGGGGTTATATGCCACGGTGAGTGACGGCGAATTAGGTTGTACGTTAAGCAAATCGACAACCTGGTTGCCTCCGGGAGCGGTCACGAAGAACCCCTCGCTGGCAGCGCCGGTGGAGCCGTTATTGGCCCCGACATTGACTTCCAAAAACCAAGGCGATAACCACTGGTCGTCGATATAGAGGTATGGCGATGTGCCGCCCGGTGTCAAAAACTCATCGATGGACTCGGCGTGGTCGAAAGGGTAGGGAAGGATGCTCAAGCTGCCTACCACTTGCGTGCCATCGCCCAGTGAGTCGCTGCGGTCGCTCAGCGCCGCAGACGCGTATCCGCCGTCTGTCTGCACCGCCCAGCCGTTGACGTCCACTGTGGTGTCATCGGCGTGGGCGATCCCGGTCCCGAGTAGCGCCGCAGCCGCAACAGGCCCACCAACCAGAACCGCGCCCACACCCGGCCGCCGAACACGATGAAGAACCGACATGTATGAAGCCCCTTAGAAATTCAACACGTGTGAGCTAACACACATGCGGCTGGTTGCCCCGAGCGTGTGGCTCATGGGAAACGCTGACACGAAAGTTCAGCCAAGGTGCAGGCCCACCGACGCCATGAACAGAAACGGGATACGAGCCGTCCTGATTGTCTGGATTCGAGACAGGGCCGGAGCGACGACATCACGCCGTACTCGAACTTTTTCATGACTGCTGGGAACTCGCTGAGACGCCCAATGAACCGAATTTGATGGTGCACGGCCTTAGCTTAAGCTTAGTGAATCTCAGTAACGCTCATGTCCCATTAGGGTCGGGACGCCAAACAACGATGGGGTTCGGGATGACCAATGCTGTCCACAGATGGGCTGTCGGTGTGGGTTTGGCTGGTGGCGCGGCGGTGGCTGCCGCGATGATCGGGGCCGCCGGAATGCCGGCGGCCTGCGCCGATGACGGCTCCCTCACAACGGATATCGGGCTGTTGGACTCAGCGGAGACCAATATGACCGACGGCTTCAATGTGTGGACCCAGGCGTATGGGGAAGCGCCCCCAAGCCAAGACATCCTTACGCAATTCATCACCCAAACCGAGGCGATTCAAACGCCGCTGCTGTCGTCTGATAACAGCTTGTTGTCGGGCTTGGGCGAATCCCTGTTTAATGGCCCGGACCAGCAGCTTGCACAGATCAGCGATGCCTTCCTGTCGGCTGCTGAAGCCTACGCCGCCGACCCTTCCACCACCAACGGACTCGATGCGGCATCAGAAAGCCTCCAATTCGACGACTCCCTCTTGTCGTATTCCCTGCCCGCCAACGTCATCGGCGAGGTCATCGATCAGATCTTTGACATCGGGGGCTTTGACAGCACCAGCGCCGGTGCGGCCACCGATGTAGCGGCCAGCGCTTCCAGCGCGGCCGCCACCCCCGACGACGTGATCGGCCAGGCGATCAGCGACCTGAATCAAAGCACCACGCTGTTGGACACAGCCTCGACAGCTGATCTCGGCACCCGGTCGGCAGATCTTCTCTCCAATTCAGAGGCGCTGCCGGCGCAATTAGATACGGGCCTGACCGAGATAGCGTCGATGCAAGACCAGCTATCGGCAAGCGACCGAGCTTTGCTGGTCGGCGTCGACCAACAGCTGGTTACTGCGGCCCAGAACCTTCTTCCCGCTGAACAAGGGTTCATCGCAGCCGACCAAGCCGGTGAGCTCAGCACTAACAGCGCGACTTCTGCGGATTGGACGTTGCTCGGTGCTGACCTGAACGTCCTCGGCACGGCCATTTACGCGGACGCCGCCACCCTCTTTGGCGTACTCACCGGCGGTCTGGACCCCTCATCAGCCGCCGATCTTGCATCGAGTGTGGACCCTGTTGCGGCGGTCGACCCGTCCATATTTGCTGACCTGCTCTCATCAATCGGGTTCTAACCCCCGGGCCGACACGATGCGACCCAGGCAGCAGGTAGTCGCGACAATCGCGGTGACCTTTGCCACGATGGTTGCCCCATGGGCGGGTTCGCCATGGCTGACGGCACGGTTCCGCTCGATGGTGGGGCGGGCATTGTCGTCGACGGCACGCCCTGCGCGCTGACGACTATCGGCCACGACAACACCGGCGAACTGGTCGGTTTCACCGCTGCGAGTTGCGGTGCTCCCGGCTCTCAAGTTACCGCTGTAGGCGGTGCCAACATCGGCAGCGTGGTAGCCGACGAAGACTCCCCGAAGTACGCAGTCATCAAGTTCGACCCCTCCCAAGTGATCCCACCGGCCAACTTCGCCGGCTTACGATCAACGGCATCGGCCCCGACCCCGACTTCCGGCAACCGGCATGCACTGACGGCGCGGCTACTGGCGATCAGTGCAGCAAGATCACCACTATCCCTGGACTCGGACCAGGCCGAAATATGGCCGGGGGCCACCTTGCAACCCGGTGACGAAGGCCGCCCGGTCACCGCCGACAACCTGCTGATCGGCATCACCTACCGCAGATGGGTAACAACTCCGGATTTGCTCTATAGGGGAGGTAATCAGCCGGAGGCTCATGTGGTGTTGTCCTGCGCGATCCTGGCTGACGTCAACGCCAAAGGCGGTCCCGGCGCAGGGTTTTCACCGGTCCCGGCTTGAGTCCGGGCAGCCCGCAGGCAGCTCGCCCGAATGAGACAAGATCCGAGCCTTCTCATTTCTCGATATGAGATTGGCAAGTTAGGGGTTCGGCTGGTGAAGAAACGACACGATTGTCGTCACAGCATGTCAGCCAGTTTCGTTGGTGTGAAACCGTTGAATCGAGCGCTCGACTTCAGCCTCGGCGGCTTCGCGATTGGTCCAATCGCCGGCGTCGACGTGCTTTCCGGGCTCTAGCTCTTTGTAGTGCAGAAAGAAGTGTTTGATGGCCTGCAGCTCAAATGGCGGTATGTCGGTGATGTCGGTGGTGTGTTCCCATCGGGGGTCGGTGGCCGGCACGCATAGCACTTTGTCGTCGCCGCCTGCCTCATCGGCCATCTGGAGCATGCCTACTGGCCGCGCGGTGATGATGACACCGGGAAATACAGGTTCGGGTAGCAGAACGAGCGCATCGAGCGGGTCCCCGTCCTCGCCGAGACTATCCTCGATGAATCCGTAGTCTGCGGGGTAGCCCATCGCGGTGTACAGGTAGCGGTCGAGATAGATACGGCCGGTGTCGTGGTCGATCTGGTATTTGTTCCGTTGGCCCTTGGGGATTTCGATGGTGACGTCGAACTGCATGTCGGCGGCTCCTTAGGTTGCTTGGGCCGCGCCGCGACCGCGAGTCTCGGTGCGCGACACCGTCGAGGCGGCGAAAGTGTGGGCTCGTGAATGTGATTGGGGCCCCCGTCGAGGCGCAGTGTGTGGCAGTGGGGGGAGTGCCGCTCGGCCTTGGGTGCGCAGTACCGCGATCAAGTGTGCGGCGATTTGGCCGAGTTCACGTTCGTCGGCGTGACGGAATCGTGTTGGTAGCTCGGGGAGCGGCACCCAGGCGACTGTGTCGACTTCGTGGTCATCGGCGCGAAGTTCGCCGTCGACGAACCGCAGCAGATAGTGGTGCACGGTCTTGTGCACTATCCGGTCTTGTGCTTGGAACCAGTATTCGCTGACGCCGAGCGGAGCGAGGACTTCGCCGTAAATGCCGGTTTCTTCGGCGATTTCGCGGATCGCGGCCTGTTCTGCTCTTTCGCCGTTTTCGATGTGGCCTTTCGGTACCGTCCAGCGTTTGTGGCCATGGCGGGTGACGGTCCGTATCAGTGCGACGACAGGGATGTCACGGTCGAGGCCATCGACGACCAGTCCACCGGCAGAGTACTCGTGTACGGTGCGCAGGCTGCTCACCCGACGGCGGCGGGATCGACTGCGGCGCCGCCGGGATCGTCGAGGGTCGCGAGCCGGCTCAGTCATCGGACAACCTGATTTGGTCGGCCGTGTTCCCCGGCGATGGAATTCTCGCTAGCGTGCACGGTTTGAGTCGATCTCGTTAGAGCCACGGCTTCTCCCTCGCTTCTGTGGAGACAGATGCCTCCGAACAACGGGCGTTGCAAGGTAGAAGCCATCAGCGCCAGACGGCGCGTACAACGGCGGAGCTTCATCGCCGGACGCGATACATCGACCACGACTACCGCCACGGTAGCAGCGCCACGCGCAAGAGGCTAGGCTCGAACGCTGCTGGCGGTGCCGCTCGCCTCAATTGCAGCGAGCCGGCCATCACCCGTTCGTACGGGTACACGTGATTGGCTCAGCGGGCCGCCGCGCGGTGGATCCATCACGTGAACCGCGCGCCCGGGGCCGATGGTGCGGGCAGCGCCATCCCCGGGGTGCGCGGCTTCGCGCGGCGTCGTCTCCCCGTACCACCCGAACCGGGTGTTCACCTGCCGGACATGTGTTATACATGAAGTGGTAATGCACCAGCGATGAAGCTCGCTATCGCACCTTGGCTGGTCAGTCGGCTAGCCCAAGGCGCTAATGGCTTCTACCCCTTG
>DATJOR010000185.1:0-6499 GCA_035506875.1 Mycobacterium sp. | reverse complement strand
CTTCGGGCTTCGGTCACACCACGCGGCGGCGGTTAGCTGAGCCTCGATGGCGAACCACGTGTTCGTCATCGGGGCTACCGCCCGTCAGCACGGAACAAAAAGCTACATCAAATCAAACCTGTTGTCGGATAAACGCTTTCGATGACAAAACGAAAGGAAATAACATGCAAAAGTCAACCGAAAACCCGTCCGTCTTCCGCCACCTATGGAAATCGGTGCTCGGGCTAGGGCTGGTAAGCCTCACCCTGGGCGTGGTAGTGCTGGTCTGGCCCGGCAAATCGGTCCTCGTCGCAGCAGCGCTGTTCGGCGTTTACCTGCTGGCCTCGGGGATCGCACAGACCATTGCCGCCTTTACCGTCCATGTTCCCGGTATCAGCGGGGTGCTGCTGTTCGTTAGCGGCGTGCTGTCGGTCGCGTTGGGTGTGTTCGCCTTCTACGACTTCAACAACGGCGCTGCCGTGTGGGTGCTGGCCACCTGGATCGGAGTCGGTTTCCTGTTCCAAGGTGTCGCGGCGACCGTATTGGCGATCAACCACAAGGAACTGCCCGAACGTGGCTGGCACATCTTCACCGGAGTGTTGAGCGCGCTGGCCGGCATGGTGGTCATCGCCCTGCCGATCAGCTCGATGGTGATCTTGGCGATCGTCGCCGGGGCGTGGCTGGTCGTCATCGGGACCACGCAAAGTGTGTGGGCCGTCAAGGCGCGCAAGGCGGGTGCCCAAGTCGAGCACGTTGTCGACTCGATGAAGCCGAGCACTGTCGGCTAACTCATCGTTCGGCGGGCTGAGGCGCAGTGAACGCGTCTCAGCCCGCCGAATACCACCCAAGGACGTACCATGACGCCCCCACCGCGGCTGGCCGATCGCATCACCGCAACCGCCGGCTCCGTCGATCTGTCTGGATTCGCGCCGTTCTTCTCGCCGTTGACGTTCTTCTTGAACGAGAACCTCTGGACGACAGTAACTCTGATCGTCTCACTTGTTGCGACCTTGCTCATCACATTCGCCATGGTCGGCTGGCGCCGAGGGTGCGATCAGCCCGGTGGCAAATAGCGCGATCGGCGCAGCTCACAAGCACCGAGGTTTACCCGGTTTGGGGTAGTCGCGGCGCCCTCTCATAGGACATCTCCACTACCGCAATGGCATAAGGCACATGGGTCATTCCTGGGGCAGGGCTGATCCATACCGCGTTGCCGACGAGCGTCCCTCATCAACAACGCGTTCGCGAAGCCGACGAGCGTCCCTCATCAACAACGCGTTCGCGAAGCTGGGCATCGACTTCCGCGTCAATTAATGCAGCTCATGGGTGGCTGATTGACCAACCCGCCAACCACAGGCCCGCCTAGTACTAGACCCGTGTGGCCCTAAACATCAACCCTCGGGCGATGGTGCTGCGCTGCCGGCACGACGACCGTAGTAGTCGTCAACAAATCACATTCTCATCCGAGCGACGGCCCAAGCCAACACATCGCCTCAGTGAGCACACGAAAGAAAGGGAGGACAACGACGATGCTCACCTTCCTGACGATCTCCGGATTGTGCCTGCTGCTGCTTCTCCACATCATCCGCAAGGTGTGGGAGAACGCACTCGAGATACACAGCGCCGCAGACAACCTCGACACGGGTTGGCTGGAACCCTCCCCTCCCAAATACTGCCATGTTTGGTAACAAAGCGATGACGCCGCAGACGCCGCCAACCCGGTGCAGCCGTAGGCGAATCCCCGGCGCGCGCCGATCGCTGGCCTGCAAACGCACAATCACCACGAGCGATGGCGTCCGGCTGTCGGTCCGTGACTGGGGATCTCGCGACGCGGGCCACACGGTCGTACTTCTGCACGGCTTTTGCTTGAACAAAGATTCCTGGAACATCCAGATGACGCAGCTGATCCGTCGCTGGGGCAACAACATCCGGATCATCAGCTACGACCACCGCGGCCACGGCGACTCCGGGGGTGCGTCAATGCACACGTACCGCATCGACCGACTCGCCGACGACCTCGCCGAATTGCTGGTAGCGCTTGGCGTTACGGGCCCGCTCACCCTGGTAGGGCACTCCATGGGCGGCATGACGGCCTTGGCCTATCTTGGCCGCCCCGCCAGTAAGCGTCCCGTTGAGCCCGAGAGCCTCGTTCTGGTCGCGACCGCCGCAGGAAATCTCGGCTCGCACGGACTCGGCCGACTGCTGCACACCCCCGTGACAAGCATGCTCTACCACCTCGTCCACCACATGCCGCGCGCGGGCACCGATGAGGTAGTTCAATTCCTCGCCCGGCCGGTGTGCGCGGCACTGACCAGACACAGCGGATACGGTGAAGCCCCCCCGAAATCGTTGGTCGATGCGTCCGCAGCCGCCATCAACGCCACCCCGTCGACAACCAAAGTCGGCTTCCTGCCCGGTCTAAAAAACTACGACTGCACTCAGACCCTGAGCTCCATCACGGCCAAGACAACCATCATCAGTGGAGGAGCCGACAAGCTCACACCGCTGTGCCATGCCCGCGAGCTGGCCGCTGGCATCCCGAGGGCGACGCACATCCACCAGCCCACCGCAGGGCACACGCTTCTGCATGAAATCCCGCAGGTCGTCACCGGAGCCATCAGCTCCGCCATCGCCGCCGGCCGACAGGTACTCGCGCAGACATCACCCGTCGAAGATGAGGAGCGAGTGTCATGACCCGGCTCGGCAGAGCCTCCGCGCTGATCGCAGTCTTCGCAGGCGGTTACGCGATCCTGATGTTGATCAATAGTCAGCCAACCGATTTCGAGATCTCCGCCGGTGTCTGTGCAGCTGCCTTACTCGGGGCCACTCTGTTCGAGTATGTCGTCAGGCTGAGCCGCAAAACGCTCGCGCATGAACGCGCGGCAGTGTGGGAACGTCGCGACCGGGAAGCGTCGACGGTGGGGCCTTACCTAACTTCTTGCGCGCCCGACTGGAGCACCACGGGGCGGTACCAGTGACACGCGAGCAGCGCGAGTTCGATGTCAAGCCGGAGGCCCTAGAAGCCCAGCTGAGGAAGTACGCGGGAGCCCGTGTCTAAGCCTCAAGCACTCGGGCGGGGACTAGCGACGCTAAGAAACACGCTTCCTGCCAGGGAATTACGACCGCGACATCGAATAACCACAACCAAACACGTTGTCGGAAAAGGCAGGTCACGCCATCACATCTGTCCTGACATATGCCCTGTCATCGGTATGGTCAACCAGGGAACGCTCGCTGGGGCCACCGCCACACCAATCGCCACCGCAAGCAGCAGCACCGATACGCCCGCCGTCGCCACCCTGCGCCACGGCAGCAGCTTCTCGGCTGCGATCAGCCCGGAAACCACGAGCATCCAGGTGAGGCTCATCACCCCTAGCGCGAACAGCGCCACCATCAGCGCCCAGCAGCACCCCAGACACCAGGCGCCATGCCGGGCGCCCATAGTAAACGCGCCGCGCAGCCCGTCTCGCCAGGAGCTGAGCAGAAATCCCAACGGCGAGCGGCATTTCAGCAGGCATTTAGTCTTCAGCGGGGTTATCTCGTACAGTGCCGCGGCGAGCAGCGCACCCACCGTAATGGGTCGGCCGAAACGATCCCACGTGAAGAAGCCCGCGGCTTGGCCCGCCTTAAGCGCCGCGTACGCGACTAGCCCGGATGCGGTCCAAACCACGAAGTAGCCGATGACGAAGGCGCTCGTCGCGACGGCCGGCGTCGAACGAGCGTGCTTGAGCCTGCTGAACATCAACACCATCGGCACAATCGACGGCAGCATCATTGCCGCCATCATCACAACCCACGCGGTTATGTAGAAGCCCAACGGACCGGGATCGGTCCACGGACCCGCGTCCATGCCCGCCATCCGCAAGTCGGTAATCAGCCAGGCCGTTGCCGCGAGCGCCAGCAGCACGACCACGATCGTTGCGGCCTCCCGTCGGCGCAGTGCAGCGGGTGCCGCCACCGGATCAACCCGCCAAGGCGAAGTGCGCCCAGAGACCGACCTTGGGGCGGAATTCGATGCCGAACGCGTCAAGATGAGAGCCAGCTTCCGCCTTACACATCGTGATCTGGCCGTCCGAGAGCCCGGCCGCGGTCGCCGAATTGAACTTGGCGGTCAGCCGCGCCGGCGGTCCGTTCTTCTCTCCGCTGGGGACCAACTCCGTGATCCCGAGGCGGCCCTTATCTCCCACGGTCAGCACGCGGGTGCCGCTTTGGACGGAGTACTGCATCGGCACACGCTGCACCCCGAGATTTTCGCTGATCATGCCTGAGAGCGCGGCCACCGGCCCTCCGAGCTCACCGCTCAACAACGCTGTGAGCTTTGCCGCCTGCTCGTCGGAGGCGGCTGCGTCAATCAGCAGCCCTACGCGCCAGTTCCCCTCGAGGAAATACTTCGGCGCGTCGAAGGCCACGGCCATTATCGTCCCTGCGATATCGACCCTTTCGATCTGGCCAGAGTCGATGCGGAATCCGTATACGGTCAGGCAGCGATCGTAGTCGGCTCCCGCGAACGGGTAGGCGCTACACGGGCAAATGAGATCGCAGTTACAGGTCTCGAAGAGTTGACCCTCCATCGACCATGCCATGGCATGTCCTTCGCTGTCTGGTGCGTCATGTGGGTTTCGGGCGCACCGCTTCCGCCAGTAGTGGCACGACCGAATGTCTGATCCAGCTACGTACTGAAGAACGAATTAAGTGTGAGCCGACTGCACAAGGTCGTCAATCAACCGTAGGTCGACGGGTCGCCTGGAGCTACGGCGGCGTGTCGACCGCTTGAGGATCGTTGTGAGCGGCGATCACGACGGCGGGATCGATCGCCTCGCCGACATCGTGAGCCGCAACTCACTCGTCACGTGGGCGGATGACGTGGGCGGATGCCTACAATGACATGCACTGCAGTGCACGGTCCAGCAAACGGTAGACAGGGCACCTGGTGGGGTCTTCAACCGGCCTTTCTGACGTCGGTGGCCAGCGGTTGGCCGTTCCGCCGATTCGCGGGCGGACGGACGAGCTGAAGGTGATCGGCGCGCTGGTGACGGCGGTGGCCCAGGGTCATGGCGGCGTGCTAATCATCGAAGGCCCGCCCGGCATTGGCAAGAGTCGGTTGCTGACCGAGGTGATGGCGCTGGCCGATAAGGCAGGCGTGCGAACCTTGTTCGGGGAGGCGTTCGAATACCAGCGGACGGTGCCATTCTTCGCACTATTCATGGCCACGCTGCGCGCCAACCCCCCCGTCGGAGACGCCGACGCGCTGCGCCGGCTCGGCAGCGCGGCCGACCTTCGCTATTGGGTAGTGCGCGACCTCGCCAACGCAATTGATGCCACGGCCGCTAAAACCCCGCTGGCAATCCTGTTGGAGGACATTCACTGGGCCGACAACGGCACGCTGTTGGCGCTGCGGTCGCTGGCCACCGCGCGGCCGGACGTACCGGTGTTGTGGGTGCTGACCGCCCGCACCGGGGCAGGCGGGCCGGCCGTGCAGGAGACCTTGACCGTGCTGCAGCGCACGGGTGCCACCGTTGTGCGGGTGGGCGCAATGTCGGCGGACGCAGTCGCAGACATGGTCTGCGACGTGGTGCGGGCCAACGCCGACGAGTCGCTGCTGACGCTGGCCGCCAAGGCCCACGGGAATCCCTTCCTGGTCGGCGAGCTGGTCGGGGGTCTGGGCGAGGAGGGCCGGCTACGTGTGAGCCGGGGGCGCGCGGTGGCCGCCGGTGAGGGATTGCCACGGCGTCTGGGCGCAACCATGCAGCAGCGGCTGGACCTGCTGTCGAGCAACGCCGGCGAAGTGGTCCGGGTGGCCGCCGCGTTGCCCGACCGGTTCTCGGCTGGCTTGCTGGCCACCATGCTCGATTGCCAACCGACCTCGTTGATATCGGCGCTGGCGGAGGCGGTGCGCGCGGATCTACTCGTGGACGACGGTGAGCTGCTGCGGTTTCGGCACGACTTGCTGC
Source organism: Mycobacterium sp. (assembly GCA_035506875.1). GTDB lineage: Bacteria > Actinomycetota > Actinomycetes > Mycobacteriales > Mycobacteriaceae > Mycobacterium. Next base: position 569 of record DATJOR010000185.1, on the reverse strand, counting down.
GCGAAGCGACCCGGCAGTCCATCCCGCGGTCATTGCGGCGTGCGATGGAACGCCAGTCGGCGTCGGTCATGCTGGGCATGGGCGCAGACCCGACCGAGGTCGCCACGCAGCTGGCACGCAGCGCTGAACCGGGTGACCTGGAGGCAGTCAGCGCGCTGCGAGACGCCGCGCAATCAGTGGGCCACAGTGATGCCAGTGCGGCCGCGGACTTGAGCAAGCGCGCATTGGATCTGTTGCCGGCCCATGCTCCAGACCGCGGGCTACTCGTCGCCGAAACGGTGGAGTTGCTCAACCGGGCCCGCCGCTACGAAGACGCCGAAGGCTTAGCCGTCGCGGCCCTGTCGGATGCGGCGTCGCCCGACGACGAAGCTGAGATTCGGCTGCGCCTGCCGGCGTTCACCAGGCACAGCACCCAGCGGCGCGCGGAAGAGAACCGCCGAGCGCTGGAGTTAGGCGAAATTAGCGAGGTCACCCGGGTCCGGCATCTGGCCATGCTGGCCTACAACCTCATGTTGGACGACTATCACGGTCAACACCGTGCAGCGGCCGATGAGGCGGCGGCGGCTGCG
>DATJOR010000184.1:0-7330 GCA_035506875.1 Mycobacterium sp. | reverse complement strand
ACGTCCACGTCGATGGTGATCTGCTGCGCTTTTTCATCGGCGATGATCTGGTCAAGACCGCCGCGCGCACCAACCGTGGCGAGGTAAGAAACAAACGGGCCTTCCGCAGCCGCGAACAGGCCTAACCACTAACCCAGAGTGCCAAGGATCAACCGAACCCAAAACGTCAACCATCAACCGACTCTGAAGAGCCCCACGTCAGCCCCACGTGAGAGCCCCACGTCAGAGCCTAGTTGTCAAGATCATTTTTTTTCTGGCTCATCGGTTTTTCATCGTTTATGTGTGCCGTCCGGTCCGGCTCGAAGATTTCACCGGCCTGCAGCTCGCGTGGTGGGGTGTCGGCACGCTCGACCTCTTTCACGACGAGGACATCACTTACGTGGAGCGGCTCAGGGCCGCCGATGTGCCGTGCGAGGTCGAGATGGTGAAGGGCGCGTTCTACGGGTTCGACGGCATCGTGCCGAAAGCCGAAGTGTCACAATTGTTCTTCAACAGCCGGTCCGCGATGCTGCGGCGTGGTGCTGTCACGGGCGGCGGCCTCGCGAACTTTGGCCGCTAACCGGAGCACCATGGTGGTGCGGTCGGGATTGAACGTGCCGTCGAAGTGCAACAAATCAGATCGATGCGCTTGTGGCGGTCCCAATCAGTCGGTCTGCACAGAAATCACCGCCGGACGCCGTGCTCGACGGCGCTGTGGTGACAGAAGCGCTACGCGGCCCTTTGCGGGCGCACCTTCACAGGTACCACGCCGCGGTCGCGTCGAGCATTGAACGCGGACACGACCTCGAACACGCCGAGGACAACAAGGAACGCGCCCGTCACCACGGCGAGCGTGACGATCGACGTGAGCGGCAGCAGCAGCATGACGATGCCAGCCAGCATGGACACGATTCCGAAGAAGATATCCCAGCCACGCCCGGACGTTTCAGTGCCGCTGATCGCCGCGACCGTCGTCGCAATCCCTCTGATGATGAAGCTGATACCGATGTAGATGGCAAACAGCAGGATCGCGAACGGTTGGCCGAAGTACCGAAAGGTCAGCACCGCGAGAATCACCGACACGGCGCCGCTAATGAAGAGCAGTGCGCGACCACCACCCGATAGCTCCGCCGCCATCGCAATGAACAGTTGTGCGCCGCCGAAGACGAGCAAAGATAAACCGAACAGCACCGTGGCGACGAGGACGGTCTTGCCTGGCCACACCAGCATCAGCACGCCGAGGATGATGGCCAGCACCCCGGACCCCAGCAATACTCTCCACTTGTGCGGCAGGAGTTTCGAGGGGTCGACGACCGGTGCTTCCGGCTGCCCCACAGCAGAAGTCACGAGAACCTCCCCCTAGATCGGGTCATTGAGTTTCAAACAGCAGTCTTCTCGGCTGACGCGTCCACCGCGTGCACCCGTCAGGACGAAAATCGCCCTCCTCGCTCGTCCCCGCAGGATGGCCGGCTGAAATGTTGACGGGCGACCGCGAACACGCCGACCAGCGCAGCGTTGCGGCACGCTGTCATGCCATGTCCTCGCAGGCCCACGATCCACCCTGGAATCGGGCCTGAGTAGGGGAAGCGGTCCACGTCGTTTGTGCCTAATGCTCATAGGCATGAGTAGCACCGACAACGCGCGGCGGGACCGTCTCGATCAGCGCTCGTTTCGTCTGGGCGCCGGGTTCAAGGAACAGGAACGCGAGCAGGTCCTCGAAGAGCTGTCCGCGCTGGGTGCGCACCTGGCCAGGTGGGACCCGAGCGAGGTCGAAGTCGACGTGTCTGTGCGCGAGCGCGGCGGTAAAGAGCAGCGCGTAACGCTCCGCGCGTTTCTGCCGGGCTGCCCGCCGCTCGTGGCAGTTGGATACGACCGGGATCTCATGCGGGCCCTCGCCGAAGCCAAGAGGGACCTGATCACTCAGATCGATCGGCACAAGACGGAGCGTGAACCCAAGAGCAACCGTCAGCTGCGGCGCGACACCATCCGCCACCCGGGGTCGAGCGCGGGCGCGGGGTCGTGAGCAAGCACAGCCGGGCGGCGATGCTGACGCCGGACGAGCTCGCCCTTCTCGAGGCCGAGCTGGAAGAACTGAAGCGGCGGCGCGAGCGCGTGGCGGCCGACCTCGACAGCATCCGGGATACGGTCGGCGACCTCGTCGACGCCGATGCGGCGGACCAGATTGGCCTCGCCGACGAGCTGACCGCGATCGACGACCGGATCGCCGAACTCAACTGGCATCTGCACGGTGGGCGACCCGAGTCCGAGGTGCCGGGCGCGCTGCCGGACGGCACCGAGGTGACGCTGCGCTTCCCGGATGAGGAGCTCGTTCAGTTGCGGGTGGTCGCGATCGTCGGAGACGTGCCGGTCGTGGACGAGCACGCGTTGGCGCCGGACAGCCCGATGGGGCTCGCCCTGGCAGGCCACCAGCCAGGGGACGTTGTGACATTCGAGACGCCGCAGGGACCACAGCAGGTCGAGCTGGTGGCGGTCCGGTACCCCGACTAAAAAGCCTCGGCGTACGCAGCCCGCCAGCTGTGAAGATCAGTCGGCGAGCTTGGCCGCGAGTACGTCGCACTTATCCATGTCGGGGACCGACCCCAACAACGACGCCGCATGTTTGCGACGGTTGTATCAGGCCGTGGCTTGCTCGTTATGAGGCCCAGGGCCTTGAGGGGCTGCTGGATCGGTGCATCGGCCGGCGAATTGTCCGCATCAGATACCGGGGGCTGTGGAGGCGGCGGTAGTGGAGTTGTGCCGCTCTCGCCCGCGAACGCCGCCCGCACCGGCCGCGGCGAGAAAGAACAAACGGGCCTTCCGCAGCCGCGGACAGACCTAACACCACGTCATGCTTGCGTTGCTGCAGCATGGGTATTCGTCTGAGCGCGATGACTGAAATGTCTTACAGAAGCACGGACGGCATCGATCCCTGTGTGCGCGTATACGGGACGCGAGTCCACAATCTTCGGGGTGTCGACGTCGTGGCACCGCGTGACGCGCTTGTCGCATTCACCGGGATCTCCGGATCCGGCAAATCGTCGTTGGCGTTCGGGACCATCTATGCCGAGGCCCAGCGCCGCTACTTTGAATCGGTCGCTCCCTACGCCCGTCGCCTGCTATTGCCAACCGGCGCGCCGAAGGTAGATGACATCACCGGGCTACCGCCCGCCGTCGCATTACAGCAGCGCCGGGGTTCGGCGACGTCGCGGTCGACGGTCGGCACCGTCACCACCCTGTCGAATCTGCTGAGGATGCTGTTCTCCCGAGCCGGCACCTACCCGCCGGGGGCCACAGAGCGACTGGACTCCGATGCGTTCTCGCCAAACACCGCGGTCGGTGCGTGCCCCGAGTGCCACGGGCTGGGACGAATCCATCGGGTGACCGAAGAGACACTGGTACCAGACCCGTCGCTGACCATCCGCGAAGGCGCCGTTGCCGCATGGCCGGGTGCGTGGCAGGGCCAGAACCTACGCGACATCCTCGTCACGCTGGGGTACGACATCGACAAGCCCTGGCGGAAACTCCCTAAGCGTCAACGCAACTGGATTCTGTTCACCGACGAGCAGCCCACAGTCGAAATCGATCCGAGCCAGCACCCCGTGCAGGCCGATTATTACTACAACGGCACGTTCTCCAGCGCCGAACGCCACGTCCGCCACACGCTGGCCAACTCCCATAGCGCAATGATGCGTCGCCGCGTACTGCAATTCGTCGACAGCGTCGAGTGCCCCATTTGCGACGGTTCTGGGCTTCGGCCGGAGGCGCTGAAGGTGACTTTCGCCGGGCGCACCATCGCCGACTACGTGGCAATGCCGTTGGCCGATCTTGCTGATACGTTGCGCCCGACGGCTTCTCGGACCGATGCCGCCGCCGCTTACGAGTCAACGAAATCCGGTGAGCTGACGGAAGTGGCGACCATGATCGCCGCCGACCTCGTCGCCCGGCTGCAGGTACTCCTGGATCTCGGCCTCGGCTATCTCACGCTGAGTCGCCGCACTCCGACGGTGTCACCCGGCGAACTGCAGCGGTTGCGGCTGGCCACTCAACTGCGTGCCGGCTTGTTCGGCGTGCTCTATGTGCTCGACGAGCCGTCCGCCGGACTGCATCCCGCGGACGCCGAACCGCTACTCGACGTGCTTGATCGCCTTCGGCGCGCGGGCAATTCGTTGTTCGTGGTCGAGCACGACATGGACGTGGTAAGCCGTGCCGATTGGATCGTCGACGTCGGACCGGGGGCGGGGGAGCTTGGCGGAAGCGTGCTCTACAGCGGACCGGTGCCGGGTCTCGCCGACATCGAGGAGTCGATCACTCGTAGATACCTTTTCGAGGGGGCCGGGCTGCCGCCTGGTAAACCCCGCACGCAGTCCGGGCAGCTGCGGCTGCGCGGGATCTGCTTCCACAATTTGAGAGACCTCGACGTGGACCTGCCACTTGGTGTGTACACCGCCGTCACGGGAGTGTCCGGTTCCGGCAAGTCGACGCTCGTCGTCAAGGTGCTCGGCGATGTTGTCAACAGCCATCTCGGCACGGGGCGCGCCGCCGAGCCGGCCGAATCCGACGACGACGAAGCCGACACCGGGATCGTCGATCTCGATCACGACGCGAGCGTCGGTGTGACGGCAGCGGGGGTTGAGGAGATCAACCGGCTGGTATCAGTCGACCAGCGCCCGATCGGACGCACGCCGCGCTCGACGCTGGCGACCTACACCGGCTTGTTCGACGCCGTGCGCCGCGAATTCGCTGCGACCCCGAAGGCGCGTCGCCGCGGTTGGACAGCGGGCAGGTTCTCGTTCAACGTAGCCGAAGGCCGCTGCCCGACCTGTCAGGGGGAGGGATTCGTATCGGTCGAATTGTTTTTCCTGCCAGGCACATACGCCACATGCCCGGCGTGTCAAGGAGCGCGTTACTCCGACGAGACACTCGAGGTGCGCTATCGCAACCGTACGATCGCCGACGTGCTCGCGATGACCGTCGATGAGGCCTCGGAGTTTCTCGCCGACGTCGCCAACGCAGCGCGGAGCCTGACCACGCTGCGAGAGGTCGGACTGGGATACCTACGTCTCGGACAGCCCGCGACCGAGCTGTCAGGTGGCGAGGCGCAGCGAATCAAGCTCGCCTCCGAACTGCAGAGACCCCGGCGAGGGCATACCCTCTACGTCCTTGACGAGCCGACCACCGGGCTTCACCCCGCCGATGTGGATCTGCTCGATCGTCAACTGCACCGCCTGGTCGATGCGGGCAATACCGTAGTGGTGGCCGAACACGACATGCGCATGGTCGCAGGCGCCGACTGGGTGATCGACCTGGGACCGGGTGCCGGCAGCAACGGCGGTCGGGTGGTGGCGGCGGGCCCACCGAGAAAGGTGGCACGTGCGACACACAGCCGTACGGCGCCCTATCTCGCGAAGCGGTTGGCGCGGTCTGCTATTCGATGAGAAGTTGTCATTCTTGATGAACCACTCGCGGCGCTCCTCGTCGAGCCTCTCGCCGGCGCTGGGCCATCCCCCTCGAAGTAGTGCCCACGCGAAGCACCGGGAGCAAAAAGTTCACGCTGTCCGACGGCGGTTTGGCCCGCTATGAGGCCGAGGGTTCAGTACCTATTACTGAGGCGGCCCGGATTGGGCATCGCCCCGGTAGAAACCTTTCCTGCCTTCGATCCGGCTAATTCCCGCACTGTGGCGGTCCGCGGAGCCACGCAGTCGATTTCCGGTTGCGTCTGTCCTTAGTGAGCGTTAGTTCCCCCGACGGCCATCGTGGTATCACTCTGGTATCATTCAGGGCATGGGAATGACCTTGCGCCCAAGCGACCGACAGGCAGAAGCGCTGCGCCAGCAAGCCGCCGACGAGGGGCGGTCAATGCAAGCAGTAGCGCTATCGGCCATCGACGAGTACATCGCCCGGCGGGCGCACAAAGCCAAAGTTGCCGACGCGCTGCAGCGTGTCGTGCGCGAAGAGGCCGGAGTCCTGGAGCGCCTCAAAGACGCATGACCGAATACCTGGATCTCGACGACCTGCTCGAGATCGCCCGAGTGGCCATCGGTGAGGATGTCGCGGTCGGCGACTACGGCCTGCTCGAATCAGCCTTGGCGCGACCGCGAGCGGCGGTGTTCGGCCAGGACGCCTACCCGGAACTGCACCTCAAAGCCGCCGCACTGCTGCATTCTCTGGCCCGCAATCACGCCCTGCTAGACGGAAACAAACGACTCGCATGGACGGCCTGCAGAACATTGTTGGCCATTAACGGCCAGTGGATCAGCGCCCCGCAAGACGACCGCTTCAACTTCGTGATCCAGGTCGCCACTGGTGGAATGGCTGAACTCGCAAAGATCGCCGAGCAACTGCACACCTGGAGCCACCAAGAGGGCTGATCGAGCACACCCCAACGCCTAACCGTTGCCCGACCACCCGGCGGGTTGCGGCGGCAGCATCGGCGTCAGCGTGGGTGTTGAGAGCGTCGGCGTGTTGACCTGTCACATCAGTCAGTAGTCGCATATCCACACAGAAGCGACGCCATCGCTGGACTAATTGAGCCATCGTTTATTCGACGCTACTGATCCGGAATCGACCGGAATCGTCCGGGCTTTGGCGGAGGTGTCAGGGGGAATTAGCTTGTGGCGCGGTAGAAGACAGGGATTTGCCGGAACGATCGGGGCCACGAGTCGATAATCCGTTGGTCGCGGGTTCGAGCCCCGCCCGCCGACCGTAAAACGCCTCGTCGGAGGCTACTGGCAGTGCGTTTGTCACCGGAGCCGCACGAACAGACCTTGGTGGACACGGAGTCAGGAATTGGTCATAATTATGACTATGTCCGAAGTCAGCTCACTGGCCGAGGTGAAGGCGCATTTGTCCGAGTTGGTGGCCCGTGTCGGCGAACAGCACGACCGGATCACGGTAACGGTGCACGGACGCCCCACCGCGGTCCTCCTTGCCGTCGACGATCTGGAATCACTTGAGGAAACAATCGCAGTGCTGTCCGACCCAACGGCGCTCCGTGCCCTTGGTGAGGCCGAGGCCGAGATCGCCCGGGGCGAAGGGGAGAACGTGGACAACCTGACCGCGGCTATGGAAGCACGCCGAGCTAGGACGTGACCGACCGGCGATATGAGCTGATCATTGCGCCGACTGCGAAAAAGCAACTCGCCGAGCAACTTCCCGAATCGGTCGCATTTGCTGCCTTTGAGTTCATCATCGGTCCACTGCTCGATAATCCGCGCCGGGTGGGTAAGCGGCTCCGGCCACCGCTGAATGATCGCTATAGCGCACGCCGCGGCACCTATCGCGTTCTCTACAGAATTGACGACGAGCGGCAGCAGGTCACCGTCGTGGGCGTATTCAGCCGTACCGATGCCTA
>DATJOR010000183.1:0-5521 GCA_035506875.1 Mycobacterium sp. | reverse complement strand
AGCTCGTGGCGGGTACGGTCCTCGCGAACCGGAACACCGTTACGGCCGGTTTCATCTTGGGCGTAGAGGCCAACCGCATACGCGACGCCGCCGCCGTTGATGCCGAGCTCGGGGCGGTCGATGTGGTCCAGGGTGTCGGTGCTCTTGTGGTAGTTCGGGTCGAACGGCTGGTCCGCCGCGCCGCCCCACAACTTGGCCTCCTCCGGGGTCTTCTTGTTCTCGGCGCCGGAGAACAGCCCACCCGCCGGAATGCCGGCCAAGGTGAAGCCGTCGTAGTCGGAGCGGCCGTCGAACGCCGTGTCCTCTGGGGTCTTGCCAGCCGAGTTCAGGTAGGCGGACAGCGAACGCTCGATCCCGGCCGAGCCCTCGGGGACCACCGGATTACCCCGCTTGTCGAGCGGCATCGACTGGTCTCCGTCGTAGGTGAAGTAGCCGGGATTCGGCGAAGCGAGCATGTCGAAGTTCAAATACAGCGCAATGTCCTTGAGCGCGTTGAGATCCAACGACTCGACATATTTCCGCGACCCGACCAGCCCGATTTCCTCGGCACCCCAGAAGCCGAATCGCACCGCGTTGTGGACATCCGGTGAGCTGCCCAGCTGTAGTGCGGTCTCCAGAACCGCCGCCACCCCGGACCCGTTGTCATTGATGCCCGGCCCCTCGGGAACGCTGTCGAGGTGCGCGCCAGCCATCACGACGTCGGTGGTCAAGCCGGTCTTGGTCTGCGCGACAACGTTGCGGGCCGCAATGGTTTTGGTTTCCGCGGAGAGCTTGACCGTCGCGGGCCCCGAGGTGAGGCGCAGCGCCGCGCCGTCGGGCTTGGTCACGCTGACCACCGGAATCTTGACGTCAGTGTTCTCGCCCAAGGTGCCACCCATACGCTCCTCGACGACGTTGTCCGCAATGATCATTGCGACGGCGCCGCGCTGCACTGCGGCGGCTTCCTTCTGAGCGAACGGGCAGGTGCCGCGGTCGACCAGCACCACCGCGCCGTTGACCGGCAGGCTGCCGTAGTCGGAGGCATTGCAGGCTGGGTTGTCATCGGGAGCAGTCACCAGCGGACCGGTCACCCCGACCGGCGGGGTGGCGAGGCTGAATTCCAAAGCCCGTGCTTCGACCGTCCTGTCGCCGACGCCTACCGACCCGGTTTCGGCGTGGAAGACATGCGCTTCGAACTGGGGGGTTTGCACGTCAAAACCCTTGTCCCGCAGCTTGCCCGCCACGTAGTCGACACTGGCTTCATACCCAGGAGTGCCGACCGCGCGGGTGTTGCCGTTCGCATTGGCGATGTCCTGCAGTTTGGTCAAGTGCGCCATCATCGCGTCGACGCTGACTCGCCCGCGCAGGGCGGCGGCGAAATCCGGTGCCGATATCCGCTTCAGCGGCGAGACGGAATCCGACGATGCACACCCGGCAGCGGCCATCGCGATGGCCGCAACAGCGGCAACCCCCGCCCGGAACGGTGTTGATTTATTAACCATCGCGCTCAGGTTAGACGGCCCGGCCGTCGCCTGAGTGCTCGAGCCGCAGGTACACGTGAATAGTGGTGCCCGCCGGCGTCGTGTGGGTGCGCAACAAATCCGCGATCGTGTTGACCACGAACAACCCGTACGGTCCTATGCCGTGCGCGCCGGGGGGTCGGCGCCCCGCCAGCGGATCTGACCAGTAACCCATATCGCGCGCCTCGCAGACAACGTGCCCGGCTTCGTACCAGAACGCCAGCCGACAGCCGCCGCCGGCGTGGTCGAGGCTGTTGGTCGCCAGCTCGGTGGCTACCAACATGAGGTCGGCGACTTGGTCTGCGGGCATGCCGAGCAGTCGGCCGTAGCGGTTGCAGCAATTGCGAGCGCCGGCCAGATCGGCCGCCTCGCCGACGGTATACGTCACCGCGGCGGGGTTGGTCGTCAATGGCTGGTTGCAATGGTCGAGTGCGACATCGAGCGCGTAATCCGGGCTGTGTTTTCGCAGTCCGCCTCGCCAGATCTGCGGATGCGTCAGGTGGACGTCAGCCAGGACTTTTTCACCCAGGCAGGACGCATCGTAGGGACACAGACCGGTCACATCCAAGCCGTCGAACGCGATGTTGGCCAGCGCCTCGTGCTGCATGCACGCGGAATACTCGAACGGTGTGCGGCCCTCCCACACCGGCTCGGCGATGACGCGGACATGCTGGCGTGGATGACGTTCGACGAAAGCCAGTTGCGCCGCGAGTATCCGGCCGGGGTTGCGGCCGATACTCATGATGTCGGCCATCGTCACGTCCACCGCGGCATCGCCCAAAGCGCGACGCAACAACGCCAGCCGGTCGCCCGGCACCGCGACGAGCACCGGCTGCGCCCGGTCCAAACCGTCGGAGATAAACCGCACCAGCCAGTCGACGTACTCGCCCTCCGACTGGTAGAGGAGCGCCGAATGGTCAAAGGCCGGGAGTTGTGCGTGTGCTGTCAGTGTCATGTCGACGGGTAAATCCCTCGGCAGTGCTTGGGTGCATGTCGCCGCTCTAGATCTACCCAGGCGACAGAGAATTAACCGTTTCCGCCCGTTAAGGCGACGAGAAAATCGGCGACGGCCCGCATGCCTGCGGCGTTCGGGTGAAACGGCGCCGGGCGCCACGGCAGCGGCCAACCCGCACCCTGTGCCCACGGGTCCGCCGACCAGCCATGATGCTGTCTGCTGGCGTGTCCGGCGCGCACCAGCTCGCAGCCTGTGGCCGCCGCGGCCGCCGCGGTGGCGGCTTCCAGGCACGCGCCGACGTGCCGGCCGAGGTCGGCGTCCGCGGCGGACAGCGGTGGGGCCGGCACTCCCTCCGGCGGCAGCAGGGTGAGGTAGTCGACGAACACCACCCGCGCCCGCGGCGCGCGTTGGCGCACCGCCGCGCCGATCGCGCGCAGGGAGTCGGCGACGCCGCCCAGCGCGTGGTCCCGCGCGGCCCGGTCAAACAACGCGCCGATCGCGGGCAGTAGCCGGGCCGGCCGAGGCAATGTCGCGGCCATCAGCAGCGGCACGTATCCGACGTCGTTGCCGCCGATCGTGATCGTCACCAGCTCTTCGGAGCCATCCAGCGCCTCGATTTGCGGCCGCGCTCCACGTTGGCGCTCGGCCAGCACATGGGCGGTGGTGGCGCCGGAAAAGGTGACGTCGACGAGGTCGAGGTTCAGCTGCGCGCCGACTAGGTGGGCGTAGTTGCGCGCCGAGCGGCCCGATCCGAACGGCGCGCCACGCGCCTGGGGCCGGATGCCGGGACCGGCGGCCATCGAGCTGCCGAGCGCCACATACCGCCCGCTCATGCTTGGGCTCAATTGCCCAGCTCCTCAGCGGGCCGCTCCCCGGCCCGCACCGTCGCTGGGCGCGGGCTCGACGCCTGCGCCCAGAACCGCTTGGGAATCCGTCCGGCCCGGCGGGCCAGATAACCGGCGGTGACGGCGGCGGCCATCGCCGCGGCCATCGCCGGCGGGTCGCCCGCCCGGGTCACCGCGGTCGCCAGCAGCACCGCGTCGCATCCCAGTTCCATCGCCAGCGCGGCGTCACTGGCGGTCCCGATGCCGGCGTCGAGGACGACGGGGACGCCGGCCTGGTCGACGATCATCTCGATGTTGTGCGGATTGGCGATGCCCAGACCTGTACCGATCGGCGAACCCAGTGGCATCACGGCCGCGCAGCCGGTGCCCTCGAGGCGTTTGGCCAGCACCGGGTCATCGTTGGTGTAAGGCAGCACCACAAACCCGTCGTCCACCAATTGTTCTGCGGCTCTGACTAATTCGACGGCATCGGGCAGTAGTGTGCGTTCGTCGGCGATCACCTCCAGCTTGACCCATTCGGTCCCCAACGCTTCGCGGGCGAGCTGTGCGGTCAATACTGCCTCGGCCGCGCTGCGGCAGCCCGCGGTGTTGGGCAGCGGCGTTATACCCAGCCGGCTCAGCAAGTCGAGCATGCCGGTGCCGCCCTCGGCGTCCACGCGGCGCATCGCGACCGTGGTCAGCTCGGTGCCGGAAGCGACTAGGGCTTCCTCCAAGACGGCGAGGTTGGCCGCGCCCCCGGTGCCCATAATCAGCCGTGACGTGAAGCTGCGTCCGGCGATTGTCAGTTTAGAGTCAGCCACCCTGCACCGCCGTCACCACCTCGAGTTGGACCGGCGCGGAGAGCGCCGAAAGTTTTGTCGCCCAAGCAGATCGCGGTAGCACCGCTTGGTCGACCGCCACCGCGATACCGCAGTCGGGATAGCCCAGCGACTGCAGCAGCGCCGCCACCGTGGTCTGGTCATCGACCTCGAGCTTTTCGGCGTTGACGTGGATGATCATTTGCGCCGCTCTCCCCCGCAAGCGGGAGGTGCCCCCACCTCATCGCTTCGCTCTGCATCGTCGCGACGCGTGATCATGAGTGAGCTCCCACCGGAATGAGTTCGGACACAATCTGTTCGGCAGTCCAGGGTGCCAGCAGGAAACCGGACCGGCCGTGGCCGGCGGCGACCAGCGTCCGCGCGTCCAGCCGTCCCACCAGCGGCAGGTTATCCGGTGTCATGGGGCGCAGGCCGGCGACACATTCCGCCAGCTCATACTCGCCAAGCGCCGGCAGCACCGTGCACGCGTCGTCGAGCAGGTCACGCACACCGGAAACGGTCGGCGCGGTGTCGCGGCCGTGTTCATACTGGGTGGCGCCCACCACCACGCCGTCTGTGCGCGGCACCACATACACCTGCCGCCCGTGCACACGAGCGCGAATTACCCGCTGCGGCAACGGCATACACCCCTTGCGCCAGCGCAGCCGCAGCACTTCACCCTTCACCGGGCGAATCGGCAGGCCGGGCCACAATGCCGGGGCGTCGATGCCGTTGGCGATCACGACCGCGTCCCCCTGCACGGCGCCCAGCTCATCCGCCGGCCCATCCCATTCGACGCCGAGACGCTCGCATGCCGCCGCGAGCCCGTCGACCAGGGCGCGGTTGTCCACCGCCAGTTCGGTGGGCGCCCGGAAGCCATGCCGTATGCCCTGTGCCAGCATCGGTTCCACGTCACGCGCGGCCGACTGCCAGATCACCGGGTGGCCCTGGGCGGACAGCCAATCGGCGACGGTATGCAGGTCGGCCACGTCAGCGCGGTCGACGGCGACCGTCAGCGACTCGCGCGCGGTGATCACCTGCGGTGGCAGCCCGTCGGTGAAGCCGCCCTGTTGCCACAACCGCAACGACTCCAGGCCCAATTGCAGCAACCGCTCCTCGCCGGGCCAGCCTTCGCTGTGCGGCGCGAGCATTCCCGCGGCCACCCAGGACGCGCCGGGTTGCCCGTTGCGGTGCACCCGCACCACCCAACCCGCCTGTGCCGCGCGCCGCGCCACCGACAGCCCGATGACGCCGCCGCCGATGACGGCCAGCGATCCCGAGTCCGGTGGCATCTTTCGCTCCCTTCGCCGGCATGATCCGGATCAGGTGTGACGGTAAGGGCCGGCGCGCCCACTCTCAGACCCCGCTCGCGGGACTCCCGTGTCGCCTTCCCACGCTAGCGGCTAGCGTCGCCGTGTGCATCAA
>DATJOR010000182.1:0-8997 GCA_035506875.1 Mycobacterium sp. | reverse complement strand
CGTGCCCGTTGTCGACCAACCGGCGGACGATATTGGCGCCCATTCGGCCCAGGCCGATCATCCCAAGCTGCATGTTGTCTTGTTCTCCTTACTGTGATGCACGACGGTTACCGGGAAGCCACGGCTGTTGCCAACCGTGATAACCGCGCAGCAGTGATCGGGCCTCTTCGGGCCCCCACGAACCGGATTCGTAGCGGTGGACCTTGGCTGGGTTATCAAGCAGCGGCTGCACGATGCGCCAGGTTTCTTCGATGCTGTCCTCACGCGCGAACAGCTGGCGGTCACCCGTCAAGCCGGCGTGCAGGATGCGCTCGTAAGGAGTCAGCGGCTCGCCCAAGTCCTGCATGAACGAAGAATCCAGGTGGACGTCGCGCCAGCGGCCACCATCTAACGCGGTCAGCTGCACGCGCAGCCCGGGATCAGGATCGACCCGCAGCACAATCTGGTTGGGTTCGGCTTGCCGGCGCTCGGGCAGGAAAGACAACGCCGGAACGCGCTGCGTTAACAACCGCACCTCGGTGACCTGTTCGGCCATCGCCTTGCCGGCGCGCAAAAAGATCGGCACCCCTGCCCAGCGCCAGTTGTCGATGTCCAGTCGCAGCGCGACGAAGGTCTCCGTCTGCGATCGCTTGCCGACCCCGTCAATGTCGGTGTAGCCGCGGTATTGGCCTCGCACGCACCGGTCGGGGTCCAGCGCCGGTATCGCGCGCAGGACGTCGGCCTTCTTGTCGTTGAGGTCGTCTGCGCTCGGCCCGATCGGGGGCTCCATCGCGACGCCGGCAAGCACCTGCAGCAGATGGTTCTGCACGACGTCGCGCAACGCTCCGACGCCGTCGTAGAACTTGCCGCGGTCGTCGACGCCGAAGTCCTCGGCCATGGTGATCTGAATCTGAGAGATCCTGTGACGGTCCCACATTTCAGCAAGCGCCAGGTTTCCGAAGCGCAAATATTCGACTTCGACGACCGGCTGTTTGCCCAGGAAGTGGTCCACCCGAAAGATCTGGTCCTCGTTCAACACCGCGTGCAGCCGCGCGTTGAGCTCGCATGCGGACTTCAGATCGTGTCCGAAAGGCTTTTCCACCGCGACGCGGGAGTGCTCCAGCAGCCCGGCCTTGGCCAGGCTCTCGACGATCGGAGCGAACAGCGACGGCGGCATTTCCAGGTAGTAGAGGCAGTCGCCCTTGCGGCCGATACGCTTCGCCAGCGACTCGTATAGTGCGGAATCGGTGACGTCGCCGTGCAGATAGGACAATCGGTCTGCCAGCCGGTCGAAGACCTTGTCATCGAGCGTTTCGCCGCTGTCGGCGATCGCCTTGCGGGCCCGGTTGACCAGCTCCGCTGTGGTGATGTCGTCGCCGGCGACGCCCAAGACCGGGCATTGCAGCAACTCCCGGCGCTCTAAGCGGTACAGGGCCCGGAAGGTCATCTTGCGGGCCAGATCACCGGTAATTCCGAAGATCACCAGCAGGTCTGAGCCGCGATCACCGGATTCGGCCAATCGAAGACCTCCACGAAGAATCGACTACCAACCCTAAACACTGTGGTTAGGGCCCGACAACAGGAAGCGACGCACAAGTTGCTGTGTGTCAAGTAACCGCTTGCCGGACGGGCCAAACCTGACCGGCCGGCGCACGCTGCAACACCACATTTCCTGAATCCAGAATGCTCTGTCGCAGTTGCGCTTTCGTATCCACTCGCCTGTGCAGATAGCTGCTGCCGGGATTACTGCGTCGAAGAGCGCACTAATCGGGAAAGATGCGTGGCATGCATGACCCCGCCCTGTTGTTGATTGTGGTCTACGCGCTGGGCGGCGTCGCGGCAGTCGAAGCCGCGGCGCTGGCATTCGTGTGGTTGGCGCTGACCCGCAGTCGCCGGGAGGCAGCTGAACTGCGGCAGCGCGTCGACCCCCGCAGTTGGCTGATGAACGGCGGACGGGAAGCGGTCAAGAACCTGTGGCAGACCGCGAACCTGGTGCGCAAGGAGGGGTTCGGCGCCGCGGTGCGCAGTTCCATCGAAGATCTCGCCGATTGGGCCGAGGTGGAACGCCCGGACCTGGCCCGGCTCACTGCCGACGGCAACGTGGCGATTCTGTTCTCCGATATCGAAGAGTCCACCGCGCTCAACGAACGGGTCGGCGACCGGGCCTGGGTGAAGTTGATCGGCGAGCACGACAAGCTGGTTCACAAGCTGGTCAAGGAGCGCTCCGGGCACGTGGTGAAAAGCCAGGGCGACGGATTCATGATTGCCTTCGCCAAGCCCGAGCAGGCGGTGCGCTGCGGCATCGATATGCAGCACGCGTTACAGCGAGACGCACAACGTAAGCGGCACAACCAAATTCGAGTCCGAATTGGGATTCACATGGGCCGCTCGGTACGTCGCGGTGACGACCTGTTCGGCCGTAACGTAGCGATGGCCGCGCGAGTCGCCGGGGAGGCCGGTGGCGGCGAGATCCTGGTCAGCAAAACCGTTCGCGACGCCATCAGCGACTGCGACGACATCTCCTTCGACGACGGCCGCGAGGCCGAGTTGAAGGGTTTCGCCGGCACCCACCGCCTCTACGCGGTGGCCGCCGCCTGACACGGTTAGTCCTCGTCGTCCGCCTCGGCCAGTCGCTGCTGCAGCCGGGCCCGGATCTCGTCGGGCGTGTACGCCCGCCGCCGACGCTGATCGCGGACGACCAGCACTCCGCCGGCGGCGACCCCGAGGATTCCGGCCAGCCCGAGCAACTTCCAAATGGTGCGCATGGGCAAAGGTTATGTGCATAAGGTGCGGTGGTGGAAACACATATGGTGAATCTGGCCCAAGCGCTCGAGGCAACCCGGACCGGCGACATCTGGCTGTTTCGTGGGCGCTCGGGGCCCGACCGTGCCATCCAGACGTTGTCGAACAGCCCGGTCAACCACGTCGGCATGACGGTGGCGATCGAGGACCTGCCGCCTTTGATTTGGCACGCCGAACTCGGCGACAAGCTGACCGACGTGTGGACCGGCACCAATCATCGCGGCGTGCAACTCAACGACGCCGGCCAAGTGGTCGAGCGGTGGATGGACCGCTACCGGCAGCGATGCTGGTTACGCCAACTGACACCCGATGCCGACCGCCATCAGGAGAATCGGCTGCTGCGTGTCATTGCCCGGATGGACGGCACCGCGTTTCCGACGACTACCCGTCTCACGCTGCGGTGGCTACGCGGCCAACTGCCGACTGCATACGACTGGGTGCGCGGAATCCCGTTCTTGGACAGGCGGGTTCGAGAGTCGACCCGACGTCGCAACGAAGAGCAGCGAAGGGGCCGCTTTGAGTCCGCCTATTGCGCGGAGACGGTCGCGGTCACCTACGAAGAGATGGGGCTGATCGAGACCGACAAGCGGTCCAATTGGTTTGATCCCGGCCGGTTCTGGAGCGGTGACGGCCTCCCGCTGGTGTCGCCTTACCGGCTGGGCGACGAAATCTCGGTGGTCGCAGGCTAATCGACGCTCAGTTGTCGCCGCATAGGTTGTTTTGAGCAGCGGTCGCCATGTCCAGCAAGTTCTGATAGGACGCGTCCGGGTAAGTCCAGTGCTTGGCGACGTAGTCCGGCGAATGTCCGGCGTCGAGTTCTCGGCACATCGCGTGGCCGCTACCCAGCAAATACTCCCCTGTCGGCGCAGATACCTGATATCCGTGCCGGCTCAACTCATCCAGGTAGCCGGCCTCGTCCGCGTCCGCTGTCCCGGCGCTCAACAGGGCCAGGCCTGTGGCCCCTGCTGCACAGTAGAGCAACATCGACCCGCGTCCACTCATGTGTTCCTCTCGATGCGGCCGATGGTACGGCCAAACCCAGCACTTGGCAGATCAACGTTCGGATCCCGGACGCGCTTTCCGTCGGACTTCGCTGTGCTCCAAAAGGACCCGTCACACGGTCTAGCAAACTCATCGACGGTCGTCATTGACGGGTGGCAATGAAATTCTGTACGGTGGCGACGTGCCCTCATCACCGTCGACCACAGAACCTGCTGCGCAGGTGGTCGGGGTCCGGGAGGCGCAGCGGCTGCAGACCCGGGCGCGGGTGTTTGACGCCGCGGTGGCCGAGTTCGGCCGGTCCGGATTGGCCGGCGCGGACGTCGCAGCGATCGCGGCAGCGGCGGGGGTGGCGCGCGGCACGTTCTATTTCCACTTCCCGACCAAAGAGCACGTGCTGGTCGAGTTGGAGCGGGCCGAGGAAGCCAAAATCGTCGAAACGCTCGACACCCAAGCCGCCGCACCGGACGACCTGTTGTCGCTGCTCACACTGCTGGTGCACCGCGTGCTCGCCGCCGAAGAGCGGCTGGGACCGGTCGTCTTCAAAGACATGCTGGGCCTGCACTTCTCGGCGACCCGGCCGATCGAAGACGAGCTGGGCGAGCATCCGCTGGCCGGATTCGTCATCGCCGCGATCGCCGATGCGCAGGCTGCGGGACGGGTATCGCGGGGTGCGGATCCCGGCGAACTCGGCGTGATTTTCCTGACCGGGCTGTTCGCGTTGCTGGCCATCGGTGCAACCGCATCACTGGATCGCTATGTACTGACGATTGTTCAGGGAATGGAGGAACGATGAACACTCCGGGTATCGAGGGTTACCGCGACTACTTGGTACAGCGCGACGGTGACGCAGATCTGCTGCATCGCCACCTGGCCAGCCGCGAGGAATTCTTCGGCGGCTTGGTGGCGGATCCGGTGCGCTCCACCCGTCACATCGATCGGGGGGTGTTCGCGCGCAACTTGCACCGCCGGCGACCCGAACCGGGCCTGAGCCGAGAAATGCTGTTTCTGTTGGCCACCGCCAAGCTGAACCAGGCAGAACGGTTCGGCGTTGGATTGGGCGAGACGTACGGGCACAACAGCGGCGACGACGCTCCGCCCGAGCGCGTCTACATCGAACTCGAAGAGCACTACCACACACGCTTATTGGCCTACGTGCTCGATATCTTCGGTCTGCCGTTCCACGTCTCACCGCCGCCATTCGTGATGCGCCAGTTCGTCAAGCTCAATGTCTTCATCCCGGAGCGCATCGGGATCGCGTTCGTGGGCGCGGGTGAGATGGCCGGCTGCATCCTGTTCGACGAATTGCGCCGTGTCGGGGTCGAGTTGTTCGCCGACGAACCAGATGTCGCCGCGCGCATCGAGCGCCTCTACGGCGAAATCCTCACCGACGAGATCGGTCACGTCGGTTATTGCGCGGCCCGCTGCACTCCGCCGGAGCGAGCCGTCATGCGTTGGCTCTACCCGCGTGTCGGGCGGCTATTCGCTCGCGAGACCGCCGAGATCAGCCTGCTGATCGATCCGAAGAAGCTGCACGCCCGTCTGGACGAACCGTTCGACGTCGATGAACTCCGCTCGGGCTTGCCGAACAAGACGTTTCTTGCCGCGCACCCCTGAACATTGTCAGGCCGCGGCGGCCTGGACCCTAGCATGGGCGCGGTGGATGCGTTTTTTACCGCCGACGTCGACTCGTATATGCCGGGGAATCTGACGCGCGGACCGTGGGGAAACACGATGGGCGGCCAGATCGTCGGCGGGCTGCTGGGTTGGGCGTTGGATGGCTTCTGCGAGTCGGAGTTTCAGCCCGCACGACTAACCGTTGATCTGTTGCGTCCGGTGATGCTGGAGCCCGTACAGATCGAAACCTCCGTGAAACGCGAGGGCCGCCGGCTAAGGCTCGTCGACGGCGCGTTGCTGCAGAGTGGTCGGGTCGTTGCGCGAGCCAGTGCGTTATTTCTGCGCCGCAGCGAAGACCCCGACGGCGAGGTGTGGTCTTCCCCGGTGTCGATGCCACCGATTCCGACCTCCCAAGACAAGCTGGAAATTGGCCAGCCGTTCGAGATTTGGACCTACGGCGTCAACTCCGACTCGGGGAGTGTGGGAATCGCAGCGGCCGAGTGGGAGCAGGCCATCGCACAAAAATTTGCATGGGTGCGATTGACCCGCCCCATGGTGGCAGGGCATCCGCTCACGCCTTTCACCCGCGCCGCCTTCGCCGGCGACATTGTTAGCTCGTTAACCCATTGGGGCACGGCCGGTTTGCGCTATATCAATGCGGACTACACGGTGAACCTCAGCCGACTACCCGAGGGTGAATACATCGGATTCGCCGCACAGAGCCACTACGGCAATAAGGGTGTCGCGGCGGGGGCAGCGACGGTGTTCGACCATCAAGGGCCCGTAGGCACCGGAGCCGCCCTGGCGCTGGCACAGTCGGCTGACGCGTTTCGGCCGATGCCGTCATAAGCGAATACAGTGTGCCACTGCCGCAACAGAGTTGGCAGCGCGATCACCGCGACCACCACCAGCTCGGCCGAGAAGATGAGGCCTTGCACCGGCTCCCCTTAGCA
Source organism: Mycobacterium sp. (assembly GCA_035506875.1). Classification (GTDB taxonomy): domain Bacteria; phylum Actinomycetota; class Actinomycetes; order Mycobacteriales; family Mycobacteriaceae; genus Mycobacterium. The sequence goes on along the minus strand of DATJOR010000182.1, from coordinate 2,647 downwards.
GTAGTCAGGACGTTGTTCGGTCTTGGCTGTGCCGGCACGCGATCCGGCGTCCGGTCAGATCGGAGTCCATATTCGGTTGTTCCAAAATCCCCAACCATTCGCAGTCTGGTTCCACATCACCTGAGCACCGGGCGCCCACGGCGGTGGAGGTGGTTGCGGCGGCGCCCACGTCGGCGGGACTCCCCAGGGCCCGAAGCCGACCGGGCCGGTTTGTCCCGCCGGACCTTGCCCGTCGTGGCAGTGACTCCAGTCCCAGTCGTACGCCTTACCCCAACTCGGGTCCCACTGATCGCCCGGACACCAGTGATAGGTCGGCGCGGGGGCTGGGGCCGCCTGGGCCAAGGACCCGCCGGCGAGTCCGAACGCGGAGAACATGAGCCCGCCGACCGTCAGCAACCTTGTAGACCGCTTTACAGTCGCCATCTGCCAAGCATTTCCCTTACACAGGAATCCGGCAACTAGCGATCCCGCGTCGTCTCACACGGGCCGTCGCGCGGGAGGCGGCACCCAGGCCTGCAATGCTCTGCGACCAATTAATTGGCAGCCGTGAGTGAAGGCCAACTGCTTGGCAGCCCGGGTGAATTCCTGATTACTGATGACGATGCTCTTTGCGCATCCGTGGTGGCGTGCGCCGGAGACAACCTGCTGGACCGCCGCGACGCCGACGGGCCTGCCGTGACGCTTGCACTGAACCGCCAACGACTTATCGTCCCGTTCGGCGATCAGGTCGACGCCGTAGTCGCCGCTCACTGGGGTGAACGTGACTTGCCAGCCGGCCCGTCGCAGGCGCGCCGCGACGTAGTCCTCAAACTCCGTCCCGGTCATCGCGTCGATCGCCATCATTCTCGCGTCGGGGCGCCGGCGGACCTCTCGGGACAGCAACAACGCGAAGACCAGACCGACGACTGCTCCGGCTAAACCCGTCCTAGCGTTGTGGAAAAAGAAGCCCACTATTAGCCCGAAGTACAGCGGCAGGAAAACGTAGGCAATTTTCATGCGCGCCCGAGAAAGCTTGTGGCGGCGCGGGTTAGCGAGGGCACCCTATGCATGGGCAAATGATAAAGAGGGTCAACGACAATCGTGACGCGTTGCCTGGCAGCTACCCATTCGTGTCGGGGCAGTACACAGCGACTGCATCCCGCATAAATTGCATCGCCTGATCAGGTGTCAGGCCTTGCGATTGCAATTTGAGGCTGATTTTCGAGATGGCGACGTTGTACTGGCTAGGTTGGCCGCCGAAGCGAAAGTTATACCAGCCGGAGCGAGAAAGACCGTTAGCGTCGCAGCGTTGGTGCGCGATCGCGATCATCTGATCAGGTTGGCCGGCGGTCAATCCGTCGTTCGACACCATCCCCAAAAATTGGTCGTCCGTGGTGTCGGCGTGGCCGATAGCTGCCGCTAGCAACACGCCCGCGGCGGCCGCGGCAACCGAACGGAACGGGCCCATTGCCATGGTTGAAGTTTGACACCTGCGCCGAGAGACCGCATGTTGAAGAAACCCGGCTGGACCCTAATCGACGTCGCCGCTCGACACTTAATAACTACCGGAGGTCGACGCGCTAGATATGCGCCGTACCCACCCGGTGGCCGTTCGCGACACCGAATTATCCGAGTCGTTGGTCGCACCGAGGTTCCCAGAGTTAGTCTTTGCCGATGATCGCGGGCGATAAGGCGCCTGACTTCACTCTGTGGGACCACACCGGTCGGCCCCGGACACTATCTGCGCTCCTTTCCGGAGGCCCGGTTGTGCTGTTCTTCTTCCCGATAGCGTCCTCACCGATCTGTACAGCTCAGGCGTGTCATTTTCGGGACCTGAGCCACGAATTCGCTAGGGTGAACGCCCAGCGGGTGGGTATCAGCACCGACACCGTCGACAAGCAGGCCCACTTCGCCCAACAGCGCTCGTTCGACTATCCGCTGCTCTCCGACGCGGACGGGGTGGTGTCCGAGCTGTTCGGGGTGCGCCGAGGCAGGCTCGCCAAGCTGCGTAGATCCGTCGCCGAGCGTGACACGGCCCGGCGTGGCCGGCACACTCGGCGCCGTGGCCTGCTGGCCCGGCTGCTGCCGGTCAGACGGACCACATTCGTCATCGACATCGACCGCACCATACTCAAGGTCGTCTCTAACGAGGTGCGCGCATCGGTGCACGCCGACCAGGCCTTGTGGTTCTTGGAGAACCACAAGGTGTCGGATAGTTCGCCGCATGTCCGGCACAGGCACACCCACTCGCATCAGCAGTCGGAGGAAAAGGGCGAACCAGCCGGCGACTGGTTCGCAGAACCGGAACCCGAGGACGAGCCGAGCTTGGTCCGGCCATACGCGCTGACGGCGGGCCGTACCGATGCTGATGTCAACCTGGCACTCGAGGCACCGGTCGAAGCCCTGACCACCACCGCGAAGCCGCTGCGCTGGCGGAGAAATGATGTGCGGGGCCAGATCCTGACGTATTGCGTGGAGAGCCCCTCGGTCGCAGAGATCGCCGCGCGTCTGTCCTTGCCGCTCGGCGCGACGCGGTTTCTGGTCGACGACCTGGTGACACAGGGTTATTTGCGGGTGCACGCCCCCCTCGGTGACTCGATGACAATCGACGAACGACGCGAACTGATCACAAGGACGCTGCAAGGTCTTCGAGCCCTCTGAGGGGTGG
>DATJOR010000181.1:0-5533 GCA_035506875.1 Mycobacterium sp. | reverse complement strand
AGAGTAGGGTCAGCGACGCCATCGGGTGCACCAGATCGTTGAGGAAGACCTGTTCGCGGTGCTTGGCGTGATCCTCCGACTCCCCCACCACGGCGTAGGCCATCGGGCACAGCTTGACCGACTGCGGGTCGCGCCCGGCGGTGTCGATACGTTGCTTCTGGTCCGCGTAGTGATCGCGGGCCACCTCGATCCCCGGGTCGCCGGTGAAGATCAAATCGGCCCAGCGCGAGGCGAATTCACGGCCCCGGCCGGATGAGCCGGCCTGAATGATCACCGGCCGGCCCTGCGGCGTGCGGGGCACGGTCAGCGGCCCTCGCACCGAGAAGAATTCGCCGTGGTGGTTGAGCTCATGCACCTTGTCCGGACGCGCGTAAATGCCGTCTTCCCGGTTATGCAGGACCGCGTCGTCCTCCCAGGTGTCCCAGAGGCCGACGGTGGCGTCGAGAAACTCCTCGGCCCTGTCATACCGGGCGTCATGGCCCAAATGTGTTTCCAGGCCGAAGTTTTGGGCCTCGCTGTCATTGACGGAGGTGACGACGTTCCACGCCGCCCGGCCGCCCGACAGGTGGTCGAGGGTCGCGAACGTGCGGGCCACGTGAAATGGCGTGTAGTAGGTGGTCGAGCACGTTGCGCCCAGCCCGATCCGCGATGTCGCCTGCGCGAGCACCCCCAGCACGATGGACAGGTCCAGTTTCACCGGGCGTGCGCCGTATTTGACCGCGTCGGCGACTGAGCCGCCGTAGATGCCCGGCATCGCGAGCCGGTCGTCGAAGAACATCAGGTCGAAACAACCCTGTTCGAGTTGCCTGCCGATCTTGGCGTAGTAGGTGGCGTCGAGGTAGCCGTGCTCGGTGGCCGGATGACGCCATGAACCCGCGTATACCGAGGTGCTGCCTGCTTGCATGAAGGCGACGAGCGCCATTTGTCTGGTAGCCATTCTTGATGTCTAACATCTGATATATTAGATTTCAAGTGTTAGAGTCTGTGTATGGTCCCCCGCGATGTCGACATTGCAGGCACCGTGCGCGAGCGCGCCGCGCGCGAACTGCGCGACCGCATCCTCACCGGCGCCCTGCCCGCCGGTACCCGGCTCGATCTCGACGCCATCACCAACGAGTTCGCCACCAGCCGCACGCCGGTGCGGGAGGCCTTGCTCGAGTTGTCCTACGACGGACTGGTGAAGGTCGCGCCACGTAGCGGCGTGACGGTGATCGGCATCAGCCCCGAGGACGTGCTGGACAGCTTCACGATTCTGGGCGTCCTGACCGGCCAGGCCGCGGCGTGGGCCGCGCGGCGGGTCACCCCGGAAGGCGTTGCGCGTTTGCGTGACTTGGCAGCCGATCTCGAATCGAACTGGGATTTCCACCGCGAGATTCATCGAGCGGCGCATTCGCGGCGGCTGATGGCGCAGATCCGCCAAGCCGTTCGCGTCGTGCCGTCAAACTTCTTGGCGATGTTCCCGGAGCACGAGCACCACTCGCTGGACGACCACCAGGCGCTGGTATCCGCGCTGGCCGACGGCAACGCCGAGAAGGCCCGCGACATCGCCGAGCGCCATGTGCTGGACGCCGGGCACTCACTGGCCAGCCGGCTGGAATCTGCTTGAACCTCACGAGACTCAGCGGCCACATCAGCCTCTGAAAGCAGGGTCTATGGCTTGTCTAGTTTTGTGGGCACGGGCGATATCACTGACGAGCTCGTCCGCGCTTGATATCGCATGTGTCTTCATTTCGAAAGTTGACCGCACCCCTTTCGCCGGTACAGCTGGGGCGGGTGTGGCTAGCCGCGCTTGCGCCGGATGATCGCGCGCAGCCGCTCGAGCCGGCCGGCGATCTCGCGCTCGGCGCCGTGGCCGGTGGGACGGTAGTAGTCGACACCGACTAGCTCGTTAGGCGGATACTGTTGCGGCACAACACCATCCGGGTCATCGTGAGAGTATTTGTAGCCCTGCGCATTGCCCAGCGCCGCCGCGCCCGAATAGTGGCCGTCGCGCAGATGCGGCGGCACCAGCCCGGCCTTGCCTGCTTTAATGTCGGCCATCGCCGCACCTAGCGCGGTGGTCACCGCATTCGACTTGGGCGCGGTGGCCAGATGCACGGTGGCGTGCGCAAGCGTCAGTTGGGCCTCGGGCAGGCCGATCAGTTGCACGGTCTGCGCCGCGGCGACGGCGGTCTGCAGCGCCGTCGGGTCGGCCATGCCGATATCCTCGCTGGCCAAGATCATCAGCCGCCGGGCGATGAAGCGCGGATCCTCGCCGGCGACCAACATCCTGGCCAGGTAGTGCAACGCGGCATCGACGTCGGAGCCGCGCACCGACTTGATGAACGCGCTGATGACGTCGTAGTGCTGATCGCCATCGCGGTCGTAGCGGACGGCGGCCTTGTCCAAGGACTGCTCGATGGCCTCGACGGTGACCTGCTCCCCCGCCTCGGCGGCGACCTCCAACGCGGTCAGCGCGCGTCGGGCGTCCCCGGCTCCCAACTGCACGAGCAGATCGACGGCATCGGGCTCGACGACTTGCCCGTTCAGTCCGCGCGGATCGTTGATCGCGCGCTGCACCACAGTGCGGATGTCGTCGGCACTCAGCGGCCGCAGCTGCAGGATCAACGACCGCGACAGCAGCGGCGCGACCACGGAGAACGACGGGTTTTCGGTGGTGGCGGCTACCAGCAGCACCACCCGGTTCTCCACCGCTGACAGCAGCGCGTCCTGTTGGGTTTTGGAGAACCGGTGGACCTCGTCGATGAACAGCACGGTCTGTTCGCCGTGCGCGGCCGCGCGACGGGCCACATCGATCACCGCACGGACTTCCTTGACCCCTGCCGACAACGCCGACAGCGCCTCGAATCGCCGGCCGGTTGCTTGCGAGATCAGCGCGGCCAGCGTGGTTTTGCCGCTGCCGGGCGGACCGTAGAGGATGACCGACGCCACGCCCGATCCCTCGACCAGACGTCGCATCGGCGAGCCGGGTTGCAGCAGGTGGTCCTGTCCAACCACTTCGTCGAGGCTGACGGGACGCATCCGCACCGCCAACGGCGCAGCCGCCGAACCGCCCTGAGCGCGTTCGGTCTCGGCGGGGACGTCGAACAGACCGTCGGACACGGTTTCAGGCATACCACGTCGTCGCGACATGCCATCGCAATGTTCGGGTCACGGCGACGCGGCGGAATACTTGCTAAGTTCGCGGCTATGAGCCAGCCCCCAGAGCAACCCGGCGGTCCGAGCGATCCTTGGGGAGGCAACCCCAATCCCGGCGAATACCCGCCGCCGCCCGGCTACGGACCACCTCCAGGACCGCCGCCAGGCTACGGACCGCCACCGGGTCCGCCGCCAGGCTATGGACCACCTCCGGGGCCGCCACCGGGGTACGGCCCGCCCCCGCCGGGATATGGCGCGCCACCACCGCCACCCCCGGGCTACGGTCCGCCGCCACCCGGCTACGGTCCGCCACCGCCCGGCTACGGCCCGCCACCACCCGGCTACGGCCCGCCGCAGCCTGGCTACGGCCCACCGCCCGGTTATCCGCCGCCGCACGGGCAGCCCTTCGACATCAGTGAGGCGTTCGGGTGGGCGTGGAACAAGTTCAAGCACAACGCGGTTCCGCTGATCGTCGCGACATTGCTGTTCGGCCTGATCGGATTGGTCGTGCATGGGCTGGTGTTCGTGCTGATGGGCGGCGCCAACGCAACCAGCACCGATATCCAGGGCGATTACGGCGCAACGTTCGCGGCGGGGTTGGGGCCCGCAGGCACGCTGGTGCTGTCGATCGTGACGTTCGTCTTCAGCATTTTCGTGCAGGCCGCGTTTTTGTCCGGGGCGCTCGACCTTGCCGATGGCAGGCCGGTAGGCATCGGTTCATTCTTCAAGCCGCGCAACTTCGGCAACGTGATTCTGGCCGGCGTAGTGCTCAGCGTGATCAGCGCGGCGCTGGATTTGTTGTCGCTGTTGCCCAGTTTCGTGTTCGCCGCGTTGTCGTTTGTGGCGATCCTGGTCTTCACGTTCTTCGCGCTGTTCACGATCGCGTTCGCGACCGATCGCGCCCTGTCGCCGATCGATGCGCTCAAGGCCAGCTTCGCCACCGTCCGGGCCAATGTCGGCAGCACGCTGCTGTCGTTCGTGGTGCAATTCCTGTTGGTGCTGATCGGCGCCATACTCTGCGGCATCGGGCTGCTCGTGACTTTCCCACTGGCCCTGCTGATCCAGGTCTACACCTACCGTCGGCTTGCCGGTGGTCCGATCGCGCCGCTCACGGCTGGGTGACGAAGTCGATCAGCTCCTCCACCCTGCCGATCAATGCCGCGTCGAGATCGGTCCAGTCGCGGACCCGCCCTCGGATGCGCCGCCATGCCGCGGCGACGTCAGCCTGGCCGGCGTGCGGCCAGCCCAGCGCCTGACACACCCCGTGTTTCCAGTCGATTCCACGCGGGATCACCGGCCACTCCGCGAGGCCCAACCGCGCGGGTTTGACGGCTTGCCAGATGTCGACGAACGGGTGCCCGACCACCAGCGTGTGCGCGCCGCCCGCGCTCCGGCGTACCGCTTCGGCGAGCCGTGCTTCCTTCGAACCGGGCACCAGGTGGTCGACGAGCACACCGAGCCGTCGCGTGGGGCCGGGCCGGAATTGCTCGACAACGCCGACGAGATCGTCGACGCCACCGAGATATTCGACCACCACACCCTCCAGCCGCAGATCATCGCCCCACACCTGCTCGACAAGCTCGGCATCGTGGCGGCCCTCCACGTAGATCCGCCCGGCCCGGGCCGCTCGGGCACGGGCTCCGGTCACCGCCACTGAGCCCGACGCTGTGCGGGTCACCGCGCTGGGTGCCGGGCATCGGGGCGGGGTCAGGATCACGGGTTGACCGTCGACAAGGTAGCCCGGACCTATCGGGAACGGCTTGGTGCGGCCGTGCCGATCCTCGAGCTCCATCCGGCCGTACTCGACACGCACCACGGCGCCGACATAGCCGGTCTGGGCGTCCTCGACGACCATGCCGTGTTCTATTGGCAATTCAGCCGACCGAACCCGTCGCGCGTTGTGCGGGTCGCGGGCCAGCACGTCCGAACCGTAACGATCATCCACCAGAGCGATCCTAGGAACGCGAACGCGCAAAACCCGGTAACGCCACTCGGCCCACATTAAGTCGGGCCGCGCTGCGACGCTGTGGCGGTTGTGATGGGATCAGCGATTATGACCATCAAAGTTGCGCTGGAGCACCGCACCAGCTACACCTTTGACCGGCCGGTCCGGGTGTATCCGCACGTGGTGCGGCTGCGCCCGGCACCTCACTCCCGCACACCGATCGAGGCCTACTCGCTGCGCGTCGAGCCGACCGACCACTTCATCAATTGGCAGCAGGACGCGGTGGGTAATTTCCTTGCCCGGCTGGTATTTCCGAATCCCACCAGCCAGCTGACCATCACCGTCGGGCTCATCGCGGACCTGAAGGTGATCAATCCGTTCGACTTCTTCATCGAAGACTGGGCCGAAACCTGGCCCGCCGGTGGCCTGACCTATCCCAAAGCGCTCGCC
>DATJOR010000180.1:0-3020 GCA_035506875.1 Mycobacterium sp. | reverse complement strand
GACCCCCAGTCGTGGGCCAGCAGGTGCACCTGACCGACGCCGAGGCTGTCGATTACCGCACCGACATCGGAGATCAGTTGGGGGAAGCGGTAACCCGACCGGCCCGATGGACGCTCCGATTCGCCGGCCCCCCGAACGTCGTAAGCGACGAAGTTGTAGCGACCACCAAGCTCGGCGGCCACCCCGTCCCACAGGTGATGGTTGTCCGGATAACCGTGAATCGCCAGGACGGTCGGCCGCTGTGGGTCGATCTCGGTGTAGGCGTGCACGGCCAGCGTGATGCCGTCCGACGCCGTCACGCACGCGCGGGTCATCAATTCCTCTCGGCTTCGTGGGACGGGTTCAGTGCGAGGCGCGGGCGGCGGGCGAGACGGCGAGGTAATCGACCGCGCGCTCGACCCCGCCGAGCTGTGATGGATGGAAGTTCGGCTTGTAGTACGCGCCGATCACTCGAATGAATCGCAGCGGCCCGGGCACCAAACCACGTCGGGCTGCCTTGAAGTAGTACCGCCAGCGCGCTTTCGCGCCAGGCGGGACTTGCGGGTCCACCGAGTACATGAACCGGACGCCGCGTATCCAGAGCAGCAGCATCATCGGTGTGACTACCAGCTGGGTGCGCACCTGCCGCAAGTAACCCGCCCGCAGATGCTTCATCACGTCAAACGCGACAGCCTTGTGCTCGACTTCCTCGGCCCCGTGCCAGCGGAGCATGTCCAACATCACCGGGTCGGTGCCGATCGCGTCGTGCTGCGGAGTGTCCAGAATCCATTCGCCCAGGATCGCGGTGTAATGCTCGACAGCCGCCACGATCGCCACCTGCTCGAGCAACCAGCTGTGCCGTCGGCGCAGACTCCAACGGGGCCGCTCACTCATCAGCTTCCCGAAGAGCCAGTCGATCTGGTCGGTGTACGGCGTCAGGTCGATGCCGTTGGCCGCGAAGTAGTCTTGCACCCCGGTATGCGCCTGGGAATGCATCGCCTCTTGGCCGATGAAACCCTGCACATCGAGTCGCAGCTGGTCGTCCTTGATCAGCGGCAAGGTCTTCTTGAACACGTCGACGAAGAACTCTTCGCCGGCGGGCAGCAGCAAGTGCAGGACATTGAGGACGTGGGTGGTGAACGGCTCGCCCGGCACGTAGTGCAGCGGGAGCTTCGACCAGTCGAAGTCGACATCGCGCGCTTCGAGGACCAGTCTTTCGTGGTCGAGCCCCTCTTGATCAGGCCGAGCCCCTCGGCGGGAAAAATGCGGACCGACGGCGTTGTCGTTGACCGTAAACATGCGGAGCAGCATACCCGGTACCCCCGGTATCGGGAATTGCCGTGCGACTAGATCGGCGCTGCGCCCCGCAGGTGCTCGAAGATCAGCGACGTCTGGGTGCCCGCGACGTCGGCGTCGGCATTGAGATTCTCGACGACGAATGAGCGCAGGTCTTCGGTGTCGCGAGCGGCGACGTGCAGGATGAAGTCGTCGGCGCCGGCCAAGAAGTAGACATCCCTCACCTGGGGCCTGCGACGGATCTGCTGGATGAAGTCACGAATCTTGCCGCGGGCGTGCGACTGCAGGCTGACCGAGATCATCGCCTGCAGCGGCAATCCGACCGCGACTGGGTCGATGTCGGCGTAGAAACCGCGAATCACGCCGATATCCAGCAACCTGCGGACCCGGCCGTGACAGGTCGATGCGGCGATGTCGAGTTCCGCGGCCAATGCGCTGTTCGTGATCCGCGCGTCCGCGTGTAGCAGAGTCAAGATTCTGCGGTCCAAGTGATCGAGACCGGCTGGCTGAAGATCCTTCGACGCAGCCTCGGCGCCAACCGTGATTTCCGTTATTTCTACGGGCATTGCTCAATTCTACGGCCGTGTCTTCACGGTATTTGTACGATCTTCGAACTTTCTTCACAATTGGGGTATGCATGTCGGCATCCCCACCGAGACCAAAAACAACGAGTTCCGGGTGGCCATCACCCCCTCTGGCGTTACCGAGCTGACCCGCCGTGGCCATGAGGTTGTGATCGAGGCCGGCGCCGGCGAGGGCTCGGCGATCGCCGACAGCGATTTCAAGGCCGCGGGCGCGCTATTGGTCGCGACCGCCGACGAAGTCTGGGCCGAGGCCGACCTGGTCCTCAAGGTCAAGGAGCCGATGCCCATCGAGTACGGCCGGATGCGCCGCGGGCAAACTCTCTTCACCTACCTGCACTTGGCCGCCTCCCGTGCCTGCACCGACGCGCTGTTGGCGTCGGGCACCACATCGATCGCCTACGAAACCGTCCAGACCGCCGACGGCGCATTGCCGCTGCTGGCTCCGATGAGCGAGGTCGCCGGCCGGCTGTCGGCCCAGGTCGGTGCCTACCATCTGATGCGCACCCACGGCGGGCGCGGCGTGCTGATGGGCGGCGTGCCGGGTGTCGAGCCGGCCAACGTAGCCGTGATCGGCGGTGGCACGGCCGGCTACAACGCCGCCCGCGTCGCCGTCGGGATGGGCGCAACGGTCACGGTGCTCGATGTCAACATCAACAAACTGCGCGAGCTCGACGCGGCGTTCGGCGGCAGAGTGCAGACCCGCTACTCGACCGCCTTGGAGCTTGAGGACGCCGTCAAACGGGCCGACCTGGTCATCGGCGCGGTGCTGTTGCCGGGAGCCAAAGCGCCCAAACTGGTGTCGAATTCCCTTGTCGCGCATATGAAGCCAGGCGCGGTACTCGTCGACATCGCCATCGACCAGGGTGGCTGCTTCGAAGACTCACACCCGACCACGCACGACGACCCGACGTTCGCCGTCTGCGACACGCTGTTTTACTGCGTGGCGAACATGCCCGCTGCGGTGCCGAAAACCTCGACGTTCGCGCTGACCAACGCCACCATGCCCTACGTGCTCGAACTCGCCGACCGCGGATGGCAAGCCGCCTGCCGGTCGAACCCTGCACTTGCCAAAGGCCTTTCGACGCATGATGGCGCGCTGCTGTCCGAGCGCGTGGCCGCCGACCTGGCGCTGCCGTTCACCAACCCGGCCGATTTGCTGGA
>DATJOR010000179.1:0-20279 GCA_035506875.1 Mycobacterium sp. | reverse complement strand
CCGCCTCCCCGTTTGGCAACTCGTAAAACAGAAAGACCGCGAAGTTGGCGACGATCAGCGCGACATTGACAATCGGGAACCGGCGGGCCGGAATGCCATCGGAGTAAGGGATCATGTCACCACTTCCGAGGCGGAGCCGGTGCTGACGGCGCGGGGCGCCCGTTGTGGTGTTTGAGGATGACTTCCGATTTCATGAATCCGCACCTCGCGAAACGCTGATCGCCCTTGCCTGGCGCCACGTCGGAGCGGTTTTCGGCGATCGTTGCCAATTCCCGGGCCAAACCCGCTGCGCGCGGTCCCACCGTACTCTGTCTCTGGCCAGACCAAGCTCAAACCTGCTCGACGAGGTGTCCGGCATCATCCCTGGGCCACACCCGTCGCCGAACTGGTCAAGAACACAAATCCAACGGCGCTGCCAACTCGTCAGCGCCCCGACTAGTGGTCGGTCACGCTCTGTTGCGCAACCACGGTTATGTCGCACGGAAGGCGGATGTCGGTCGCAATGAGGATCCGGTGATCCAGGTAAGGGTGTCGGGCCAGCCTCCATTCCGTCGTTTCTATGCGGTAAGCGGAAGGTGCACGCCGAGCAGATCGAGGGCATTGTCGCGCATGATCTTTCGAACGTCGGACTCGGCGAATCCGGTCAGTTCACCAGCGAACGATACAGGCAACTCCAAGCCCTCGCCGTGCGGCCAGTCCGAACCGAACAGGATCTTGTCGACCCCGATAGCCTTTGCCAATTCGGGGAGGTCGTCCTCGTAGTACGGCGCGATCCACACGTTGTTCCTCAGTTGTTCGACCGGGTCCTCTTTGAAGTGGTAGGGCGCGTTGTTGGCGGCCTTCTTGAGCCGCTTGATCAAACGATGGACGAAATAAGACCCGTTCTCGATGCTGACGGCCTTCAACTTCGGATGCCGGGTGAATACCTGGTGCACGATCATCGAGGCCATGGTGTCGTGGATGGCGCGGTCGTCAAGCAGCACTTGATCGAGTGGGTCTTTCTTGCTGAATCCCTCAAAGGTCGCCTTGCCGCCCCAGAGCGCCGCGATCGCCAGGTAGCCGCTGTCGGACAGGTGAAAGCCCACCGGCACTCCCGCCTCGGCCAACCGAGCCCACACTGGGTCGTGCAGTCGGTCGCCCAACGACCGCGGTTTGATCGCACCGGGTACCGGTGCGGGCCGGACCAAGACCAGCTTGGCGCCGCGGCCGAGGACGAACTCGACCTCCTCAACGGCCCTGTCCGGATCGGCAAGTGAGATGATCGGCGCCGAGATGATCCGGTGGTCGGGACGATCGAATCCCCAGTCCTCGTCGAGCCACAGGTTAAACGCATGCACCGACGCCATGGTCGCCTCGATGTCATGCTTGAGGGCCTCCTCGACGCCGCAGGCGAACGTCGGCAGCATGAACACCGTCTGCAGGTTCTGGCTGTCCATCACCTTCACACGAGCCTCGCGGTTCTGATACTCCGGATGCTCCCCCAGCCGGTCCACCTTGTACAACGACGTCGGGTCGACGCCATCGGGAATTTCGCCGCGGAATAACAGATCCAGACAACCTGGCACGATGATCGGGTCGAACGTCGGGTTGGGGACGAAATGGTTGACCCGCTCGCCAATCACCGCCCAGGTGTGCTTGCCGTCCTTGACCATATGCACGCCGCGAGTCTTGAACTCCTTGGGCAGGTGCCGAGTGAAGGAATCCAGTGGCTCGTAGTAGTGGTTGTCGACGTCGATGGCCCGGTAATCCAGGGGGCTAGTGGTGGTCATGGTTGGTCCTCCTTCAAAGGTGAAAATTGGGTGAGCGCTTCCTGAGAAAGGCGGTGATGCCCTCGATGAAATCGGGGCGCCCATCGATTCGCGCAGGAGCCCCTCCGCGACGGCGCTCGCATAGTTGACGGTGATGTCCTCGGCACAGCCCGGCGCCCGCGGCATCAGCTCGTCGGGCGCAACGACCTTCGTGACCAATCCGAGTCTCTACCGCCTCCTCGGCGTGGAACGTGCGACCGCTCAGCAACAGAGCCAGCGCGGAGTTCCAGCCGATCACGCGCGGCAGGATCCAGGAGAGGCCGTACTCGGCCATCAAGCCGCGGCGGGCGGATGCGGTAGTGAACTTGGTGCTGGCCGCGGCGAAACGCACATCACAAATCAGTACCTGCGCCAGTCCCGTACCCGCACACGCCGCGTTGATGGCGGCGATGATGGGCCTGCGCAACTGAGTTACGGGGCTGCCGGCGAGTACCACGACACGCACGTCCGGGTCGGCCTCAGCACAATCGACGCTCTGATCGAACGCGCCGGCCAACTCACCGCCCCTGGTGTTCATCCGCTCAGGTCGATTCAGCGCCGCCACCGCGACCCCACTATCGCATCTTCTAAACAGCTCAGAACTGGCTTGATCGGACGTGGTCATAGCGACGCACCCGTCACTCGGTAGCTCCCTTTGAGTGGTACCCGTTGTGTAATGACATACTGTACTCCCATCGGTACGAGCTTCCGCAAGTCGTGTTGGCGTCGGCCGATCCAACCCCGCACCGTTGACGAGCAGCCACGTCGCCCATCCAAAGACTCCGGCGTTGCACCGCGGGCATTCCGCCAAAGTATCGTTGATAAAGGCGATCTGGCATTTGGCGCTGCGGTGTTTGACGTCAGGTTTCGGTGGACAGGTGCCTGGAGGCGGCTCCGCTGGCGGCGCATGGCTCCCCATCGCCGCGACGGTCACGTAACAGTTGGGCTACCGGTAAGCCATTCGGGAAGCTGCGATGCGACAGGCGTCACCGGGGCTGCTCACTGACTGGCCTGCGAATCGTCGCTTGCGCATAGCTGTCCGTTCCCATCCGTGGGTGTTTTGCCGGTTCAGTTATCGTCTTGTGTGCCAGATTATTTCAGCATGAGACGGCGTCGGGATAACGTAGGCGCACCGCTGGGCTTCTACGGCCGCTTGCGTAGTCCGTCGAAAAGGACTGCAAGAAACTGACCGGTGCCGTGGTCGCCGGCGGCGGCCGCGCCGTAAAGGGCCGCGGTCATCGCAAGGACGCCGGTTGCGGTGGTGTCGGTGCGGACTTGCTGAGCATCCTGGGCACGCTCGAGCAGCGCGCCGCACGTTCGGCGCATGGTTTCGCAAGAGTTGAACAGCGGGGATTGTGGGTCGTGCAGGGTGCGGATGACCGAGTCGGACAGGCCCTGATACGTCGCGGCGTCAGCACCAAAGATTTCGAGCCACTCGAAGAGCGCCGCAGCCGCATCTTCGCGGTTAAGCAGGCGCTGACCGAGGTCGGTGAGCCGGGTCATGCGCTCGGCGATCAGGTGTGCGAGGAGATCTTCGCGGGTGGGGAAGTGGGAGTAAACGGTTCCGATAGCCACCCCGGCGGTTTTGGCAATTTTCTCCAGGGATGCGCCGATGCCGTCACGGGCAAACGCGTCATCGGCGGCGGCCATAAGTCGCTCGTAGTTGCGTTGTGCGTCGGCGCGCTGCCGGCGAGCCGGAGGTGTTGTCAAGTTGAGGTACCCTCACTATGGTAATTGAGTGTGTCTCAAGTTAACCAGATAGCGCGGCAAACACTGGGCCCGTTCGGGATATGGTTGGGCGGCCCCGAACACTTCAGCGACACCGCGACCGCGCAACGCGACGCGTTACGCCGGCTGGACGCCCTGACTAGCTACGGTTCGATCTGGACGGGCGAAGGCGTGGGCGGCCGAGATATCTACGCGCAGTTGGGGATCTGGCTGGCGGCCACACAGCGGCTGGCCGCTGGGGCCGGGATCGCCAATGTGTGGGCGCGCGCCCCTGAGGCCGCCGAGGCCGCCGGCGCCACACTGGCCGAGGCCTATCCCGGCCGGTTCATCAACGGGATCGGCATCGGACATCCGATCCAGGCCGACCAGGTAGGCGCCGACTACAGCACACCGCTTGCCACTATGCGCCAGTACTTGCAGCGCATGCATCAAGAAGCCCAGCACAATCCGCTGGCGGTGCCGCCGTTTCCCACCGTCATCGCCGCCGTCGGGCCCAAAATGCTCGACGTGGCCGCCGAATCCGCCGACGGTGCCCACCCCTATTTCGTGCCCGTCGCCCACACCGCCGAAGCACGCCAACGACTTGGCCCCTACCCGCTATTGATTCCCGAACAGAGTGTGCTGGTCGACCCGACCGAAGAAACGCTGGCCGCCTATCGGCACCGGTTATCTATCGGCACCCAGATCTCGCACTATCGCGCCGGGTTAAAGCGCTTTGGGCTGTCCGACGACGACCTCGACCACCAAACTGACAAGTTCTTCGACGCGGTCGCGGTAGCCGGCACACCAGAACTCGTGGCGCAGCGGATAATTGATCACCTTGTCGCCGGCGCCGACCACGTCCTGGTCTCGGCGTTCGGGAACCTGGCATCAGTCACTGATCAACTGCAACGACTCGCCCCGGCACTTGGGGAGGCGTATGCACACCGAACCGGCGCCAAGGTCGCGACGTGACGCTGAACCTGTCCGTCGACGACGTCCTCACCACGACTCGCTCGGTGCGCAAGCGGCTGGATTTCCACCGGGCGGTGTCACGAGACGTGCTGCTGGCATGCCTCGAACTGGCCATCCAGGCGCCGATGGCTTCCGGCGTACCCAGCGGCCAGTGGCTATACGTCGCCGACCCGGACAAAAAGAAAGCGCTTAGCGACATCTATCGCAGAAACTTCAACGCTCGTCGACCACCACCGAAACCCACTCACGCCGAAGGGGATTCGTCGGCCGAGCACCAAGACACGACGGTTTCCGCCGCGGAGTACCTTGCCGTGCACATCCACGAGGCCCCGTGGTTGCTGGTGCCTGCCTAAGTGGCCGCGTCGAGGACACGCCGGAGCTGGCGGCCTCAGTCTGGGGGTCACTGGTGCCTGCCGTTTGGAGTTACATGCTCGCGTTGCGGTCACGCGGGCTAGGTTCGGCGTATACGACCCTGCATCTGCTCGGTGACGGCGAAAAGCAGGCCGCCGAGATTCTCGGCATCTCCTACGCTGACTACACCCAGGCCGGAATGTTTCCCATCGCCTACACCAAAGGCGCGACTTTCGGCCAGCCAAGCGCCCACGCCCGACCGGATCGCACGCTGGGACAGCTAAGGAAACAGTAATCACCCGCCCATCCAACTCCCGTGGGTGGGCTTGACTCCCTGATGATCGCGTTGTCGACCGAGGATCGCCGGGGAACTATCTGGCCGCCGTTGGGGAGATTTACCTGGCCGCTGCCTGGGAAAACAACTGGCCGAGCATGGGGAAAACGAATTGGCCATTGACAGGCCCTATCTCGATCCGCGTACGCCACCCCTTGTAAAGGTTTCGGCATCTGCCGGCATGTCACTTGCAAATCCATAGGATTACTGCCATGAGGCGTCGTAGTTCGCAGCTCGGGTTAATTGTGGCCGCGGTCGCGTTCGGCGTAATCGCGCAGGTGCCAGCACCACGGGCGCACGCTGCTCCGGCACCCGAGGTGGAGTACACGTATGACGTTGCAGTAAGGCGTCACTACAACTTTCCGAACAACGACGCGATCGGCTATGGTCGCGGGATCTGCGATAAGGTGAGCCGGGGCGCGAGCTATGCGCAAGTAATGAGTGATGCGAAGAGCGAGGTGACCCCCAATGACGAGTTCGCGGCAAACTATCTGGTCTCATATGCCGTTAATCTGCTGTGTCCCGCCCAGATCTGGCAGCTGCGCAACTCGGCCGCGGGTTATCAACCACCCTCGGAGTAGTCGCGACTAATCAGTGGATTTCCACCCAGGCATAGGGGAGGTTGCCTCGTTGTCTTGGCCGCCCGGTGCGCATGCTGGGCGGTCAAGACTCACCGAGCAGTCTGGGCCGGGCGACCATGAAAACCGATCGATCAGCCCGCCGCCAATTCCTCGACCCATTCCAGGGCTAGCGTCGAAATAATGGTCGACATCTGCGGTCGTCGTTCGATCCAACGCGCACTTTCGGCAATCATTGCCCGTCGTTGTCGCCCCGAATGCGACGACGCCGAGGGGTGGACTTGCCGCCCGGGCCTCCGTCCCGGCAAACCCGTTCGTTGGCCGCGGTTTGAGAACGTCAAGGGGGTGACGACGCTGCTCGTTGTCGAGCCCTTCGGATACCGCGCGAATCGCGCTCTTGCGCAAGGCAGCTGGCGTTACGTTGTTGCGCTTGAAAGTGTCATAAAACCCTGTCGATGGTCGGATGTTTACAGCCGAGCGGCAGCCCCAAGCGTTTCCCAGCAGCACCTTAAAGGCGCTCGGTCGTGCCGCCGCTATCGGGTGTGCGCGTTGGGCGGCGCGGATCTCGCCATCGCGTAATTTGATCCAGCCGCCGGCCGCCACGCGCATTAGGAGAGCACGTTCAGCTGCCTTCGCCGAGGCCGGCGACACGCTGCAACCAAAACACCTCCACTGCTTCGGCGATGCCTTTGAACTTGCGGGTTCCTGCTGCAGTGAAGTGGAATTTCGTCGTATCCCTCGCGTTGTGACGCGCCGACGCTGTGACAAGAATCGTGCCAGGGCGTGCCGCACTGGTGACGCGGCTGGCGAGGTTGACTGGATGACCGAACCAGTCGCTGCCACGTGGCACCGCATCGCCGACCGCGACACCGATCCTTAGCAGTGGCATGTCGGTCATCGAGCCTGCCGCATCGGTTAGGTCCAGAGCCGCGGCCATCAACAGCACCGGGTCGGGTGACACCAGCATGACCGCGTCGCCGACCGACTTGACCATCCGCACCGGCGGGGAAGCGATTTGCAGCGAGAGCCTGACCAGCCGCCCCGCCAATCGGGCTAACGCGTCGGGAGGATGTGATTGGCCCAGCCGGGTGAAACCGGCAACGTCGGCGAACGCCACCGCGATGCGCTGGGCTCCGGGCGTCTTGCCAGCCAGGCGATCTGCGGCGCTGACGGCATCGGTGGCAAATGAGTATCGCAGCTTGAGCATCAGTAGGTTTTCTAGCATCGGCCCCAGCAGCGGGGCTGATCTTTGGGCGAGCTCGGATATTGACTCGGCAAGTTCCACCTCGCCTTTTCGCTGACGCGTCAGCGACCACGATGCTGCTTCGCGCACGATCCACGCCGCCCGACCAACGGCATCGGCGATGGTCCGCATGGCGATAATCGTGTCTTCGACACTTACACCAATATCGAGGAAGAACTTCGCGCCGCCGATGGCCTGCGCGTCGGCCCACAGCACGGTGGCCTCCTCTTCTTCTCCCCGTGGAAGCCCTACCGCGTCTTGCAAACGGTGCACGATATCTAGTGGGATGCCTGCCATCTCAGCGAACCGCGCCGCCGAAATGTAGTCATCATTGCTGCCAAGTGCGCGCTGCGCGGGCAACAGATAGGGCATCGCTGAGGCTTGCTGGATGTCTTCGACAGTGAATCCTTGTTCCAGTAACCAATGGATCAGGCGGATCCGTTCGCGGCGGGAACCTTCGTCGATATCGCCGACAAGTGCCAGTATTTCTGGGTCATTCTCCATCGCAGCTCTTTTCGCAATCTCGCGCTGACTCAGCGCCCATTTACGGTTCGATCAGTGTCGACGTCTTGAGCGGGGCGACACTGTGATCGACCGGTGGGCTGTCCTGGAAATGCGGATCGAGCTCGCGGACCAGCCGAGGGCGCACAACTTTGCTTGTCGGCGTGCTGAAGACGACCTCGACGAACCCCTGTCGGTCGGATGTGCGCCAACTCCACAACCCACCGCGTACATAGTTGGGCAGTTATTGCCGTTGCGGCACATCTGGGTCGGCGGTAATGGCCGCCGTCAAGTTCCGGCGCGCCGGATCGGCGAGCACGGACGACGCAGCAGTTTCGTTGAGCCACGACAAAGACAGTTCCCGCACGGCCAGCAGCGGCGTGCACTGTCGCCAAAACCCTGGCACTAGGTCCTACCCCCGCCACGCCGTCCCGACTATCCCGCCAGTCCGGAGGCCTCGCCACCAGCAAATGCTCTCTCTGCGCTGGCTGCGGCGCTTGCCAATAGCGCGGCCCGGTCCAGTGGCAAGAGAAAGCCCGCGTCGATTGTGGCGTCAAGGGATGCGGCGAATTTGGAAAGGAACGTGCTCGCGTCGCCATAACAGCGGGCCAGCACATCAGCATCAAGAACGGCTTCGCGGCCGCTCAGTTTGCACAGCGGCCCGGGTGTCGAATGAACCTCGTAGCACGACAAGGGCACGTCGACGAAGGGAGACCGCACGCCGCCCACTGCGTTGCCATACTCGTCGAGCTCTGCCACCGACACCACGTCATCGATTGAAAGCGCGATGCGCGGCGCCCGCGGTGGTGTGCGGCCATCTTCGGCCCAACCGAACAGGACCGACAGCGAAGCACGGACGAATGCCGATGTCGGGAAGTCCGAACCATTTCCCGCACAGCCCGGAATTCGTGCCGCGTGCGGGGCGCCGGCCACCTCGTACAGCCGGTAGCGGTCGTCGAGCAAATCGCTGTCGGGGCGGCGCACGCTGGCGCCGCCCGGATTGATGTAGTTATGTCCTGGTTGCAGCTCGGCGACGAAACCCTCGACATCGGTTTGGGTTTCCATCTGGACAACAGGAACGTCGACGGCGCGCATCGCCACGATTTCGAAGCGAGGATGCCAGGAGGTACCTGAGGCCAACGGTGTGACGCTGGCGGCGTGGCTTGCGGGAAAATAGCCGTCGTAAACCGGTCGCGCACCGATTCGGGCGTCGGCATGAAAGGCCATCGCAAAGGTGGCCGTATCAGCCCCGGTTTGCGAATATCCGCCAAGATAGACGTGATTGACCGCCAAGTCGGGCAACACAGCGCTACCACCAGACTGTTTGACCAGCCGCCCCAGCTGGTCAAACACGTCCCACGCCAGATCATTCGAGGAAAAGTCAAGCGCGCCGTAGCGGTTGGGGTCCAGATTTTTTAGCCGTCGGGCCGAAGCGGCACGCGCGCTAACTCCGATCCACCCATCGCCTTGCACCTGCAGCAGCGACCCTGCGCGTGCCCACAACACGTCGCGATCAAGTCCGGTCGAGGTGTTGAACGGCTCGATGACAACCCGGCCGCTGAATAACTCTGGATCGCTTGGGTATCGCGCCACAATGCGAGTGAGATAGCGGTGACCATCGCTGAGCACCGTAGCCGGACCCGTGGCCGGCCCCGCGTAGCGGCGCGCCGTCCCTGACAGCAGATACTCCCGCTCGAGATACTGCTCCGCCAGCCGCGGGATTGGTTGCCCGTCGTCATCACGCACTAGCCGCGCGCTGGCCTGTATTGCCGACGAGTGGGTGGGCATCAGCCGTAGCCCAGGCAGCCTCATTGGGCTCTCGCCACACAGCACACTCGATGCCTCGTTCGGCGCCCAGGATCGCTCATGCCGGCTCCTTCTGGTGGACCGCTGGCTGAGGTGCCCAGCGGCCATCGTGAGCCGGTCACCCCGCCGACACATTTGCTGTAGATGATACCGTATGAGTAACAGTATCGAGCACTAAATGGCTGTTGTCAGGGCCTGCTATGCACCCCCACGACCGCATCGCTGCGGCACTGCTGTGGTCCTCCTAGCGGCCAGGCTCGCTGCCTGGATGTACATGTCACACCGCAGTATCGGACAACTACGCGCCTTCACGGCGATTCTTGACACCATCAGTATCCCGCTAAGGTAAGCAGCGATTACTATACGGTAAGCCTTACAGCATTGCTTGCTGTGATATGTCCAGTGCAGCCCGCAGGAGGGTGATGTTCACGCTAAATCCAGACCAGCAACTCTTCGAAAAAACCACCGCACGACTGATCGGAGACTGCTACCCGTGTGAGCGGATACGTTCCCTCGGCACCCAGGAATCGACGTTCGACGGTGAGTTCTGGCACCGCGGCGCCGAGTTGGGGTGGACGACATTGCTGGTACCCGAGGATGCCGGTGGTGGCTCGATTAGCGGAAACGGTCTAGTCGATCTGATCATCGTGGCCTCACAGTTTGGACGTCACGCCGCGCCCGGGCCGCTCGTGGGCACCAACGTTGTGGCCGCCTCCCTGGCACGATGGGGATCCGCAAACCAGCACAGGGACCCGATGGCGTCGTTGATCAACGGGATGGCCACCGCCACATGGTGCCCCGCCCCCACGTCGCTGGCCGCCGCGATCACTGCCGGCGGTCTAAGAGCCACCACATCGGCCGACGAGATCGAACTCAACGGCGTGCTGGACTGCGTCGAAGAGGCGAGTGAAGTGACCTACCTTCTAGCATCTGCCACCGACGAATCCGGTTCACGGTCCTGGTATCTCGTGCAGATGTCAGCACCCGGAGTGATGACGTCACCGCTAAAGGCAGTCGATCTAGCACGCCGATATGGGCGCGTGACCCTCCGCAGCGTCACCGTGCCCGCCGCCGCACGAGTCGGTCAGCGTGGCGCAGCCGATGACTATGAACAGCAGATGCTCGATATCGCGGCCACTCTCCAATCTGCCGAAATGGTCGGGGCCTGGCAGCGCTGCCTGGAGATGACACTGCGCTGGATTTCTGACAGATATTCCTTCGGCCGACCCCTTGCTTCATACCAGGAGATCAAACATCGTATCGCCGACAGCCGCATGGCAATAGAAGCGGGGGCGGCCGTTACCGCGCGCGCCGCGCGCGCCGTCGGCGAAGGTGCATCCGACGCCTCGCAATGGGCCAACGCGGCGATGGCCTACGTGGGTCGCGTTGCGCCCGAATCGATTCAGGACTGCGTGCAACTACACGGCGGCATCGGGGTCACCTCCGACCACGATTTGCATCTGTTTCTGCGTCGGGTTATCACCAATGCGCAGATGTGGGGTACACCCGCCGATGCCGCTGCCACACTCGTTGATCTGATCCAACCCGCTCAGAGGGGCGCTAAGTGAACGCCGCCATGATCAGCGTGGAGGACTTCGCAGCCAAGGCACGGACGTGGCTGGCCGAGAACATGCCTCCTGCACCACCCACGTCAATCGGGTTCGTGCTGACGTCGCAGAACCCCACCGACGAGCAACAATTGGCGCGTATCCAGACATGTCGGCGGCTGCAGCGGCTGCTGTTCGATGGCGGCTTCGCCGGCATCTGCGTGCCGGTGCAGTATGGCGGTCAGGGCCTCACGCCGGCACACCAAGCTGCTTTCAACACCGAAATCGCCCCCTACGACTACCCTGCCGACATCCAGGCCTCCACGTTCATCCCGTGCATGGCGGTGCTGCTGGAGTTCGGCACCGAGGAGCAAAAACAACGCCACATCCCCGCGATGCTGCGCGGCGAGGAGATCTGGGCGCAGCTGCTCTCAGAACCCAGCGGCGGATCCGATGCAGCCGGCGCACTGACCACAGCGGTGCGCAACGGTGACCGATGGGTCATCAACGGCTCGAAGATGTGGACCACGGCAGCCTGGTATGCCGACTGGGCGATGTGCCTGGCCCGCACCAACTGGGACGTCGAAAAACACCGCGGCCTAACGGTGTTCAGTTTTCCACTGGCCACGAAGGGGGTGGACATTCATCGCATCGAACTGGTCAACGGCTCAACGGAGTTCTGCCAGGAGTTCCTCACCGACGTCGTCGTCGCCGACCTTGACCGGATCGGCGACGTTGACGCCGGCTGGGATCTAGTGGGCCGCTGGCTGTATCACGAGCGAACAATTTCGGGCGGGCGTTCACCGTATGTCACCGGCCGCGGCAACCGGCCCTCCGACGGACCCTACGACGCCCGCGCCATGATCGACACCGCCCGCGAGCTGGGCACGCTGAACGACCCCCGCGCCCGCGCACTCATCGGTGAGGCGCACATGCTGTCGCTGGTGATGAAGGCCCTCGCCGAATCGGTGACCGACCAGATGGCAAGCGGAGCGCTGCCCCACCATGGCGCAGCGATGATGCGGCTGTTTTCGGGCACCATGAATACCCGCCGGGCCGCCATCGCACTTGAGCTGTGCGGACGCCATGCCGTGGCATGGTCACCTGAGCAAACCAGCTTCGATCCGATCGGCGCCGGATATTTGGTGCGGCAGGCGGCTTGCATCGGGGGCGGGACAACCGAGATGGCGCGCACCGTGATCAGTGAACGGCTGCTGGGAATGCCGCGTGAGCATCGCAACGACACCGGGCCATTTCGGGAAGTACCAAGCGGATCCTAAGCAGCTGCATCCGCGACTGAGTTCGCGCCACCGGCGGGCAGGCATCCACCGATGTATGCATCGTTGCAGGCGAGTGCTGGCCGGTCAAAGACCGCGCGGGCCCGATCAACCGGCCGCGGTGGGCGGCTGGGGAGCAGGAAAACTGTCGGCCGCGCGCTGCATCGCGTCCATGCACTGCTGCAACGCGAACGCCGGGTTGAGTTCCAGGGCTTTGGTGGGCTCGGGGTAAATCAACACATGGCCTGCCGGGAAAAAGTAGGCCTCCCCGGCGGAGGCGAGCTCATCGGCCCAGTCAGTGTTTGGGTAGACCGCGCGGATGGAACCTTCAAAGACGAAACCGTAATGGGGGCAAGGACATACCCCGCCGGGCAGCCCGCCTGCCTTATAGATGGCCGTACAGTCGATGGGCGCGGCGGTGGTGTAGCCGACTTCCATGTCGCCCCACTGCACAGAACGGAATCGCTCGCCGGCAGCCGGCCAGCGCCCGCCGCCCGCGGCGGGCAGGTCTTCAGGTCGTGCATGCGGCATCGATGTCCTCCGGTGTCGGTCGCGGGAGAAGTTTTCGTCGCATGACGCCTAGACCGGGCTTAGGATCACCAACGGGATGTCGCGGGCGGTGCGCGATTGGTAGACGTCGTAGTTGGGCCACACATCGGTCATGATCTTCCACAGCCGCGGCTTTTCGGTCACTGACGCGGTCCGCGCGACCACCGGCTTGTGCTCAGACTGGACTTGAATGGTGGCGTTCGGGTCAGCGACGAGGTTGAGGTACCACGACGGGTGGTGCGGCGCTCCGCCGTAGGAGGCCACGACCAGGTAGTCGTCGTGGTCTCGGCCAAAGATCAGCGGCCGAGTCAATGGGCGTCCGCTGCGGCGCCCGGTTACCGTAAGCAGCAGCGTGGGCACACCGTTCCATACGTAGCCGACTTCTCCCCCGCTGTCTTGGTAGGCGCGCACGTGCTCGTCGCCTAGCAACGTCAGGTCGGTGGGGCGATATTGGGATTCGGGCACGACTCATCGTCCTTTCGGGGGATCAAACAGCACAGGGATCGCGGTGGCTCCACGTTCGTACATTCCGACGAAACGCGGTGCCTCGGCGTCGGGATCCAGGCGCAGGTTGGGCAGCCGGTCTAAAAGCGCCCCGATCCCGACCATCATTTCCGCGCGCGCAACATGCATCCCCAGACAGATATGCGCCCCGCCGCCGAATGCCAACGACGATTTCATCGGCCGGTTGATGTCGAATTCGTCGGGGTTGTCCCAACGTGCCGGGTCACGGTTGGCTGCCCCAACGCACAAATGCACTACCGAGCCCTTGGGCAGCCACGTTCCGTAGAAGTCGGTGTCGGCGGTCAACCACCGGGAAAACATTGGGTCGGTGGGCATCCAGCGCAAAGTCTCTTCGATCGCTGCTCGCAGCAGCTGGCGGTCCTGGCGCACCTGTGCGAGCACCTGGGGCCGCTGCAGTAGCGCAGTCAGGGTGCTACCCATCTGCTTCCAGGTCGTGCCTGAGCCTGCCGCGAGCAACAGCAGTGAGAATGAGTAGATTTCTTCGTCGCTGAGCCGCTGTGTTACGCCATCTTCGTCGGTGAGCTCGGCTTGCACGAGCACGCTGATGAGATCGTCTTGGGGCCGCCCGCGGCGCGCGGCCACGATCGGCGTGAGGATCTCAATGACCTTCTCGGGGTTACGAGTCAGTGACGCCCGGATATCCAGGGCCTGCTCCACCGGCACGCCGAAACTGCCGGTGATGGTCAGTATCGGGATCGCCGCGCAGAAGTCGACGTTGAGTTCGGCCCGGCCGGCCTGGGCGAACCCGTCGATGAGCAGATGCACCGTTTCGTGGATCCAGTTGTGAATCCACCACTTGTCATTGGCCGGCAGAAAAGACGGCTGCACCAGAGCGCGATAGCGCCGATGCTGGGCGCCGCCCATCGACAGCATGCTGTTGGTGATGGCCAACCCGCCACCGGCGATGTCGACAGCTTCCGGCGAGGAGGCAAACAGCTGCGGGTCACGGTAGGCAGCGTTGCACGCCTCGTAGCTGAAAACCGAAAAGTGCGGCTGCTCAGGATAGGGCAGCCCGTGGAACCACAGCGGGTGATCCGGAGCGAATCCGGTCAGAGCATGAACGGTGCCCGGGTGTACCGGGCCTTGCTCGCGCAGCCGATGCCATACCGGATAGGGATCAGCCCGGTATTCCCCGCCTGAACGCGCCGAATAGGAACTGCGCAGATCAAACATCGAGCGGATGCGTTCAGCGTCCAGCGAGGCAAGACTCATCGGGCTACATATCCTCCATCAATGGGCACCACCACGCCGGTGATGTTGCTGGCCCGGTCCGACACCAGATAAAGCGCCGCCTCGGCGCAGTCCTGCGGGGTGATCGGCCGGCCCAAAGGGTGCTGGGCGCCCAGTTTTTCTTGCGTTGCAGCCAGTTGCAGCGCTGCAGGGTCCAAACCGCCGGCCGCCATGAACCCAGTTGCGGGCATCGCCGCCGGACAGATCGCATTGACGCGGATGCCGAATTGTGCGTTCTCGATCGCCACCGCGCGGGTGAGCTGGTGTACGGCGCCCTTGGTCGCGCCGTACACCGTGCCACCCCAGGCCACCAGGCCTGCCACCGACCCGGTGTTGAGGATGACCCCGCTTCCGCCTTGCTGTTTGAACCTCAACACAGCGTGTTTACATCCAAAGAACACCCCACCGAGATTGACCGCGACCAGGCGCTGGAAGTCCTCAGCGGTGTGGTCTTCTAACCGTGCGCCCAGGCGCGGGGTGGGAATTCCGGCGTTGTTGAAGACGATGTCTACCCGCCCGAACTGCTCGGCGGCCGCGTCGAGCATTTGCACCACCTGCGCCTCACGCGACACGTCCACGCACACCGCAATCGCTGACCCGCCGGTGGCCTCCACCTGGCGCACTGTCTCCTTGGCCTCGTCGAGATTGATGTCGGCGCACGCCACACGCGCGCCTTCCTCAGCGAAACGCAGCGCCGATACACGCCCAACTCCCGAACCGGCTCCGGTGATCACGGCGCACTTGTCCTGCAGCAGCGACCCGCTCACGGGATCACCCCCGGGCCGCCCAGCCCCAACGCACCGGTGGGGCAAGCTTCCACGGCCGCCAGCACCGCCTCGATGGAATCGGTAGGCGAGTCGACCACGACGACCTTGGCCTGCGCGTCCTGCACGAAAGTGCTCGGCGCGTAGACGGTGCACATACCGCTACCCATGCAGCGATCGCGGTCAACCTGAATATCTAGTTCAGGCACTCGCCAGCACCGGCGGTTCCGCGGGAGTGAAGCGGTACAGGCGCTCAGCGTTGCCACGCAGAATCTTGTACTGCACCTCGGCGGGCAAGTGCGCGACACGCTCTTTAACCACCTTGATGCAATCAGGCCAGGTGGAATCGGAGTGCGGATAGTCGGTTTCGCACATGACGTTGTCCTCGCCGATTTCCTCCAAGCTGGCCAGCCCGTGGATGTCGTCGATGAAGCATCCATAGACGTGATCGCGGAAGGTTTCGCGCACGTTCAGTGCGTCCAGGTCAGCGTCAGAGCCGGCATGACCCATCAGCGTCTGACCGCGCTGCACCCAGTAGCGCTGTTTGTCGAGCACCTGCTCGGCGCGCTCCAAAAAGTAAGGCATCCAGCCGATCTCGCCCTCTGAAAGTGCGATCTTGAGTTTGGGAAAACGCTGAAACATTCCCGAGAACACCCACGACAGCATTGCCCCTGAAGTACGCACCGCGCCCCAGGCTAGATTGGCCAAAAACGGTGAATCCGGTGCGATCTTTGGCACTCGCGATGACGAACCCACATGCATGCACACCACCATCTGCAGATCGTTGGCCGCGGCCATCACCGGATCCCAAAACCGGTCCTTATCGTGGATGGTCGGCAAGCCCAGCGGGGCTGGGTTCTCTGAGAAGCAAAAGGCTGTGGCGCCTTTGGCCGCGCAGCGTTCCATCTCCTTGGCTGCGAGCGCCGGATCCCACATCGGGATCAATGTCAGCGGGATGTAGCGACCCGGTGCCGCGCCAGCCCATTCCTCGATGTGCCAATCGTTGTACGCCTGCAGGCAGGTAAACCCGAACTCGCGGTCACTGGCCTCCATGAACAGCTGCCCGCAAAAGCGGGTCACGGTCGGGAAGCACAGCGACGCTAAGATGCCGGCCCGATCCATGTCCTGCAGCCGCGCCACCGGGTCATAGCAGCCTTCCCGCATCTCGCTGTAGGGTAATGGCTCGGGACTAAACTCCTCTTTGGCTTTGCCGGCCACCGCACTCAGGCCCGGGCTGGGGAAGCGTTTACCGTCATACACCCAGGCCTCCACGCCCTTGTCGTCAGTCTCCATGCGTGGCGCGCGGTCGCGGTCCTTGGCCGGGACCCGGTTGAGCCATAGATCCGGCGGCTCCAAAATGTGGTCATCGACTGAGACCAGCCAGTCCAAATTCAAGGCGTTGCCGCCATTTTCGCCGCTCATCGTGTTAGCTCTCCAATCGCGATGTGTTTGACTTCCTGAAATTCGCGGATCCCATCTGGACCGCGCTCACGGCCAAGTCCGCTTTGCTTGTAGCCGCCGCTCGGTGCGTATGCCGAAAACACCGTGGTGTTGACGTTGACCGCACCGCTGCGCAGCCGCCGCGCCAGCCCCACCGCCGCGGCCACGTCGGCTCCATACACCTGCGCGGAAAGGCCGTAGACGGTGTCGTTGGCCATGGCCACCGCCTCATCGAGGTCGCGGTAACCCAGGACAGCGATCACCGGACCGAAAATCTCTTCCTGGGCAGCAGGATTGGTGTTGGAAGGCAGGTCTAGCACTGTGGGCTCGAAGTAATATCCCTTGTCCGGGGCCGTGGGCCGACGCCCACCGGAGTGGACTTTGCCGCCGTGCTGCTCGGCCAGGGCAACGAAGTGCTCACACTTGTCGCGCTGCGCCGCGCTAATCAGCGGCCCCACCATTACAGCCGGGTCAGAGGGCGGGCCCACCGGCAGCGACCCATAGGCTGCTGAAACCGCTTCGAGCACTTCGCTTTTGCGGTCTTCGGGTACCAGCATCCGTGTCGCGGCCACACACGCCTGCCCGCTGGTGTAGGCCACCACGCCCAGTGCCCCGATCGCCGCACGCGGCACGGCATCGGGCAAATAGATCTGCGCCGACTTGCCGCCCAGCTCCAACGACACCCGCTTGACCGTGGGCGCGGCCTGGGCCAGGATTTTGCGTCCGGCGGCGGTCGAGCCGGTGAACGACACCATATCCACGGCGGGGTGGCTGGTCAGCAGCTGGGCCGCGGCAGTGCCGCCCTCCACCACCACGCTCAGCACGCCGTCGGGCAAGCCTGATACCTCGGCGGCCGCCCCGAAGATCAGCGAGGAGATTGGAGTAAGCGGGCTGGGCCGCAAAATCACCGAGTTGCCGGCCATCAATGCCGGGATGAGCTTTTGCAAACCCATAATGATCGGCGCGTTATACGGGGTGATGGCGGTGACCACCCCGACCGGCTCGTGGCGCCGAACGCTGAGTGCAACCCGGCCGCGCAGCAACTCATCCACCGGGGCCGGGCTGGGCTGCTCATGAGCCATTGACAGGTACAGCTCGATGGTCTCCCGGGCCATCGACACCGCGCCGCGTACCTGGTTTGACTTGGCAAAGCGGGCCGGGTGCCCGGCTTCCGCCATCAGCGTGGTCGCAAGAAGCTCGCTGTTGGCCGCCAGGTGGTCCAAAAAGGCGCCCAACAGTCGGGCGCGCTCGACGGGCGCCAGATCCGCCCAGATCCCCTCATCAAAGCTGCGGCGGGCCTCGGCAATGGCGTGTTCGACTTGGGGCAGCGGGGTGACCTCGACCTGTCCGACGCGGGTCTCGTCTGCTGGGTTGTCGACCTCGAGTAATTCCTCGCCGTGAACCCAGCGCCCGGCCACGTACGTGCGCTGCTCGGACATCACGCTCACGTGAACTCCTCGGCCAGACTTACTGAAACACTTACCGCAATATATACGGTAGCACTCTAGTAATACTTTCGGTAACTACAGGGAAACCCTATTCCAGCAAAAGCGAGAACTCAACACACACCTTCTGCGGTGTAGACGACCGCACCGCCATAGTGCGGCGAGGAATGACAGGCCAGCCCCACGTTCACCTCGTCGCGCTGCCGCGGCCCCGCTCGGTGGGCCAGCTGCAAGTAGCATTCGAGCATTTGGGGAAGGCCGTGCATGCGACCGTTGCCCAGCGCACCCCCGCCCGAGAGCGCCGGAACCGATCCGGGCCGGTCAGCGTCGATGCCACCAGCGTCCACGAAGCGGTGCGCTTCTCCGGTGGGGCAGATTCCCAACGCCTCAAGCCACAGCCACACCAACGGGGCGAAACCGTCGTAGACCTGCGGAAGATCTACTTGCGCGGGACCGATGCCGCTGTGCGCCCATAACTTGCGCGCCATCTCCGCCCCGCCCTCGATGATGTCGTCAAGGGGCCAGTGGGTGGGCAGCCGCGGCGTCTGTGGGGCGCCGCTGGCATAACCGGCGACATATACCGGACGGTGGGGCAGGTCGCGGGCGCGCTCTGCGGTGGTCAACACAAACGCCGCCACGCCGTCGACGGGTATGTCGCAGTCATAGCGGCACACCGGGTCGCACAGCATCGGAGCCGACAGATATTCCTGGGAGCTCAGGGGGCGATCATGCCAGTACGACCACGGGATGCGGGCTCCGTTCTTGCGGGCTTCGACCACCACCGCGGCCATCGATTCGCGCCGGGCCCCGAAGCGCTGAAGGTATTCGGTATAGGGCAGAGCGATCATGGCCAATGGCCCGAAAAACCCCTGGGGCGCCGTCCACTGCAAAGCGCCGTGCACCTCGCGCATCGGGTTGCTGTGATAGCGGCGGCCCCGGGGATTGTGCAAGGCTCGGTGCAGCAGCACATAATCGGCCGCGCCGCTGGCCACCGCGTTCACGGCAATGGCTACCGACCCGGTGATCTGCCCGATGCCGTCAAACCCCGCAGCGTAGTCGGGACTTACTCCCAGCTGCTGGGCAAGCCAGGCCGACGACACCACGCTGACCCCCTCTTCGGGGCGGTGGCCGCCGGCGCTGGGTAACAGGCTGGAGCTGACGAACCCGTCGATCTGATCCACCCGCAGACCGGCATCGGCAATCGCGCTGCGAGCGGTGTCGACGGCCAAAGCACCCAGTGCTTGCTCGGCGTGGCGCACCGCCTCGGTGGTGGCGAACCCCGCGATCGCCACCGCGTTGCCGGCGCTAAATCGGGCGCTCATGGGGCCAACACGAAGGCTGGTATGGCGATCCCCTCGGCGAGGTCTTCAAAGTCGCCCACCACCGCCGCGCTCAGTTGCAAGCGGGCATCCACACCGTCGCGCAACCGCCCTATCATCCGCAAACCGGGCTGCTCGTCGAGCTCGACGTCGACAAGCACGAAGGGCACATCGGCGTCAAAGCCGGGCAGAAAGGCCTGGCGCACGACCGTCCACGAGCGGATGATGCCGCGACCGCTGACGGGAGCGAAAGTGAACTGCGGGTCGGTCGATCGGCAATGCGGGCACACCACCTCCGGCGGCATACTGGCCTGACCACAACGAGCGCAGCGCGCCACTGTCAGCACGTGCTCGGCGGCTGCCGCCCAGTACGGCGCCGACACAGCATCGGGCACCGGCACCGGTCGGGAGGCGCTCACAGGATCACTCCGGCGTCTTTGAGCTCGCTGAGGCGATCCCAGTCGTAACCCAATTCCAGCAGCACAGCCTCAGTGTGCTCACCGTGTTCGGGGGCGCGGCGCAACGGCGCCGGGCGACCATCAAGCTGCACAGGCACCGCGGGTAGGCGATAAGCCGTGCCGTCGTCCAAGGTCACCTCCCCGATGTAGTCGTTTGCCACTACTTGCGGGTCATCAACCACCTCGGCAACCGCCTGCACCGGGGCCCAGGGGGCGTCGAGACCGGCCAACAGTTCTTTCCACTCACTGAAACTGCGTTGGGAAAATACTTCGTCCAGCACCGCGATGAACTCCGCGTTGTTGGCCCGCCGGGCGGCCATGTCGGCAAAGCGAGAGTCAGCCGCGAGGTCCGCACGACCGACGAGTTCGCAGAAGTCGGGCCAGTAGCGGTCGGCCTGCAAGAACATCAGCTGCACGTGGCGGCCGTCCTTGGTGCGGTAGCT
>DATJOR010000178.1:0-11582 GCA_035506875.1 Mycobacterium sp. | reverse complement strand
GGTAGGGACCGTCGGCGATATCCGCAGTTTGGGCGAGCCCCTCCGCCTGCCACCATCATCGCGCCTTCGAGGGTGTTTCGCCACCGTTTAAGCGCGTTTCGTTGCATCTGGGGTTAACCCACCGTTAGCATCGCGTTCAGGCGATGAAGCTCGCCTTTGACCGCCACACCGGCTGATGGCTTCTACTCCGTGAGTAAATGGGGTGGGAGCGTGCGCTGCGCCACCGGTGAATCGTCGCAGAACTGGCGGTCAGTCATTCAGGGCGGCATGCGGCCATCGCGTCTGCGACCACGCCGTATGGGATCTTGTGCTGTCGCAGGTTTCAACAGCGCTCGAAACCGGCTGCTGCACTCGATCATTCAGCACGCGCCAGCCTCACCTACACCCGGTGACACCCCGGTCGACGGCCGAGCCGACCAGCGCATCGACCGAAGGTCTGTGCTCAACGAACCGTTCACCGTCGCTGACACCTATCGATAGGAAATCCGATGTCATCTGAAACCGGACAACCCGAAGCCTTAGCCGCGCTTGCTCGCTTAGCGGGTCTGGCTCCGGCGTTGACCGCCAAGAATCTCGCCGCCGCGACGCCGACGGCCGGCATGGTTCCTGCTGCCGCCGACGACGTCTCCGCAGTTATGGCGGCACAGTTTGCGATCCAGGCGCAGATCTACCAAGCGGCGAGCGCTCAGATATGTCAGGCGTTGAGCGCCCAGGCGATTGCTGCGGTCCAAGAGCTATTCGCCTCACCCCCGACGGATAGCGGCGATTCCGATGGGACACCCGAAGGTGTCGACGCTGCCACCGACGTCTGAAAGGCGGCGTAGTGCTGGATTTCGCCACGTTGCCGCCAGAGATCAACTCGGCCCGGATGTATGCCGGTCCCGGGCCGGGACCGATGCTGGCCGCCGCAGCGGCCTGGGACGGGCTGGCCGAACAACTGTCGTCGAGCGCCGCGGGCTGCCAGGCTGTGATCGCCGAGTTGACCAGTGGGGTTTGGTTGGGGTCGTCGTCGGCGGCGATGGCCGAGGCGACCGCCCCCTATGTGGCGTGGCTACACACTGCTGCGGCCCAAGCCGAGCACAGCGCCACCCAGGCCAAACAAGCCGCCGCCGCCTACGAGCTGGCCTTCGCCTCAACGGTGCCGCCAGCGCTGATCGCCGCCAACCGCAGCCTGTTGATGACGCTGATCGCCACGAACTTCTTCGGCCAAAACACCCCGGCCATCGCAGCCACCGAGACGCACTACGCCGAAATGTGGGCCCAAGACGCGATGACCATGTACGACTACGCCGGATCCTCCTCGGCGGCAACCACATTGACGCCCTTTAGCCCGCCGCCGCCGACCACCAACCCGGCCGGGCTGGCGGCTCAATCCGACGCAGTGGCCCACGCCGCCGGCAGCTCGGCGGGCACCTCGTCAACGAACCTGTCTCAGCTGATCGTTCAGATGCCCGCGGCACTGCAGCAACTGGCCGCTCCGGCCACCACGACAACAGCGGTATCCGACCCGCTGATTACCTTGACCTTCAATCCCCTCTTCGATGCGATCGGCCTGGGGCTGACTGCGCCACGGTTCTCCAACGTGGGACTGGGATATAGCAGCGCGGCTACCTCGGATCGCGGCATCCTGATCACCGACGACCGGCTCGCCTTTCAAGCCCAAAAGGATTTCGAAAAGGGGCTGAAATTCACCACCACCCTCGCCCCGGCTCAGCCCGGCGGATCGCTGGCGTCGGCGGGATGGGGACGAGCGTCCCCGGTCGGGTCCTTGTCGGTGCCACCCGCCTGGGCCAACGCCGCCCCCGAGATACGACCCGTTGCGCTGGCGATCCCCGACGCCGGCGCGGGTGGCGCCGGGGAGCCTGGCGCGAATCCGCCTGCCGTGCCGGGTAGTTCATTTAGCCAAGGGGTTCTGGGAACCCTGTCTCGCGAGGTCGAGCCCCCGCGCCAACCAAAAACCCGCCCGATCATCGTGCGCTCACCGGCCGCCGGGTAGCCACGTCACAGCAGGAAGAAGGACCGCCCGATACACCCAGACCGTGACATATCCAGCGCAATCCCAAGGACCCCCACAACACCCGTCGGATGTTGAGAAAGGTTTTCTGACATGGACTATGGAGTGCTTCCCCCCGAAATCAACTCGGCCAGAATCTATTCCGGGCCCGGCTCTGGGCCGATGCTGGCCGCCGCGCACGCTTGGAACACCCTGGCCCGCGACCTGAATTCGTCGGCAGCCGCGTACCGATCGGTGATCGCAAATTTGACCGTGGACGGATGGCAGGGACCGTCGTCGATCACCATGACCAACGCCGTTGCCCCATATGTGGCGTGGATGCATACCACGGCCGCCCAGGCCGAGCAGAGCGCCACCCAAGCCAGGACCGCGGCCGCGGCCTACCAGTCGGCCTTGACTGCCATGGTGCCCCCGCCGCTCATCGCGGCCAACCGCGCCCAACTGGCGTCGCTGCTCGCCTCGAACTTCTTCGGGCAAAACAGCCCGGCGATCGCGGCGACCGAAGCGGTGTACGAGGAGATGTGGGCCCAAGATGCCCAAACCATGTACGGGTACGCCGGCTCGTCGGCGGCCGCGTCGCGGCTGACCCCGTTCACCGCACCGCCACACACCACCAACCCGGCCGGGCAAGCCGCGCAAAACGCCGCGGTCACCCAGGCAGCCGGCACACCCGCGGGCCAGGCGCAGTCGCTCACCAGCTCACAGCTGTCCGCTGCGCTGCAGCAGCTTGCCGCCCCCAACGCGGCCGCAGACCCCAGCCAGGCGCTGCAGATCGATCCCATCGACTTATTTGACGCCGGGGTGGACACCGCAAGCGGATCCGCTTCCGCGACCAGCTCATCATTTTCTGGAGCCTCGATCGGAACCGCGAATCACGCGATTGCGATCAACGCCGAACGCGACTCCTCCCAAGGCGTCGGGCCATTCTTGGGCGAGCCGCCCGCCCCGCCGCTCCCGAACGTGGCGCCGGTCAGCGTCGGCGGGCCTGCAGCGACAGCGGCGATGGGGCGAGCCAGCCTGGTCGGAACCTTGTCGGTGCCACAAACCTGGGCGGCGACCGCTACCACGGCCGTTGATCCAGCCGCACTGACGGTACCGAGCGCCGGAGCTACCCCGCTCGCCTCCAACGGCATGCCCCCGGGCATTTTCGGCGAGTCACTGCTGGGCACGCTGGCCGGGCGCGGCGTGAGCAATGTCGCCGCGAAATTACGCCAACCCAGGGTCATCCCCCGCTCCCCCGCAGCCGGGTGACATGACGCCCCGGTCAACGATGGCGTTCACGACGGCCGGCGGCCAACACGGGGTAGAATGAGGGCCAGGCGATGAAGCTCGCCTCAACCGCCGCACCTGGCTGATGGCTTCTACCACGCGAGTAATCCGCGGTAGAAGGCAGGTGAAAGGCGATGGCGTCCTTTATCAGCGTGCTGTTCCCCGAGCCCGACGCAAAAGCCGGATCCGAGACGGCACCGGACTGCTTTCCCGACCTGCATCTCGACGACATCGTGGCCGCGGTGACCACCGGGACGCACAACGAGCATCTCCCGAGGTTCTTCCACACTTCGTTGCGAAAGATCTCGACCGTCGAGTACCGCCAGCGGGTGTTCCACGACCTCCAACACCCCGAAACACATGACCTGATCGCCAGATTCGTCGACGACATTGCCGCCATGCGACGTCAGCTCGAGCGGGCCAACACCCTGTTTCATCCGCTGCAACGCCAGGGCTGGTTCATCAGCGCCGTCGAATCCTATTGCAAAGCCATCACCCGGCTGCGCGAAGGCCTGCTGCGTGTGCGGCCAACCTCGCACGGGCTGGCGACCTTTTGTGACTATGTGGCCGCGTATTGCGGCAGCGACACCTTCGGCAATCTGGCATCCGATACCGCAGCCGTGCAGGCGCAACTACATCAGGTCCGCTACACCGTGCACATCCAAGGACTGAAGGTCCACGTCGACACATTCACAAACCAAAGCGATTACAGCCTGGGAGTGGTCGACACCTTCGAGCGGTTCGCCACCGAGGCGCGCGACGACTACCACATTGCGTTCAAGAACTACCCCGACATGAACCACGTCGAAGAACAAATCCTCGAGTGCGTCGCCAAACTGTACCCCGACACGTTCAGCCTGCTTGCCGCCTACTGTGGCCGCCAACAGCATTTCATCGAACCCACCATAGGCCGGTTCGAGCGCGAAGTCCGCTTCTACCTAGCCTATTTGGACTTCATTCACCGCTTCGCCTCGGCTGGGTTGCCGTTCACCTATCCCGAGATGACGGCCGAGCCCGGCGCCCTCGCGGTCGACGGCGCGTTTGATCTGGCGCTCGCCATCAAGTCGGTCCCCGACGATATACCCGTTGTCAGCAACGACTTCCGTCTATCCGGGGTTGAGCGGATCCTGGTCGTGACCGGACCCAACCAGGGCGGGAAAACAACCTTCGCCAGAACGATCGGACAGTGCGCCTACCTCGCGTCGCTGGGCTGCCCGATCCCAGCCAGGCACGCAAGTGTGATGCTTCCCGATCACATCTACACCCACTTCGAACGACAAGAAACGTTGACGACACTGCACGGCAAGCTCGACGACGAACTGGTCCGCATTCACGACATCCTGTCGGACGCCACCGCGGCCAGCATCATCGTGATGAACGAAAGTTTCTCCTCTACCACGGTCAACGATGCACTGCTGATCGGCACCGAAGTCTTGCAGCGCATCATCGACCTGGGCTGTGCTGCGGTCTACGTCAGCTTCCTCGACGAACTCGCCGATCTCAGTCCGGCATGCGTCAGCATGGTCGGTGACGTCGCACCGGAGGATCCCACCCAACGCACCTTCACCTTCACCCGCCGTCCCGCCGACGGACTGGCCTACGCCGCGGCGCTAGCCGACAAATACGGACTCAACCACGACGTACTACGACAGAGGGTAAGCCGATGAAAGTGCGCCTGCTGCATCCCGAACACGACCCCGACCTGCAGATGCCAACCGCATGGGCGCTACGCGACCTCACCGACGACGACCTGGAAATGCCGCGGGTCTACCAGGCCATGGCCGCCGGCGACAACTTCCTACGCGACACCGTCAAGAAGGTGATCTCGCTGCCGGTCACCGAACCCGAAGTCATCGTCTACCGCCAACACATCGTGGCTGACTGCCTGGCCAATCGCGCTGTGATTCAACAAATCTACGATATCGCCCTCGACGCGGTTGACGTGCGGCGCAAGATCTTCTTGGGCGGCATGATGTCTCGCAACCCCGAAGCGATCCTGCGCCGCTCGATACGCATTCTCGAACTACTCCATGAGAACCTGCAGCAATTGCGCGCCGTGCGCGACGCGCACGCCGGCGAATTCAGCTCCGAGGGATTCCGCCAACTGTGGGCGATGGTCGCCGACCAACTCTCCGACGACTACCTAAGCCGGCTTGGCAAGCAGTTAGCCGATCTGCAACTGCCCAACGGCGTGCTGCTCAGCGCAGCACTCGGGGCCGGTAACAAGGGCAAGGACTATGTGCTCCACGAAGCGCCCCACCGTAACTGGTGGGACAAGCTGACCGGCAACCACAGCGGCGGGCAAGGATTCGTGGTGGCTGACCGCGATGAGGCCGGCGCGGCAGCCCTCACGGAATTGGCGGGCCGCGCCATCAACGACGTTGCCAACACGGTCACCCAATCCGCCGACCACGTTCAAGGCTTCTTCGTCCGGCTGCGCACCGAGCTGGCGTTCTATCTGGGGTGTGTCAATTTGTACGACGCTCTCACGAAATTCGGTGCCCCCACCTGCTTTCCGGTTGCCACCCCGGTCAGCGCACCGAGGTTGGAGTGTCGCGATCTGCGCGATGTGGGACTGTGCCTGGCGACCGTGAAGAAGGTCTCCGGCAACGATGTGGACGCCGACGGCAAGTCGCTGATCGTCATCACCGGCGCCAACGAGGGCGGCAAGTCGACATTTTTGCGCAGCGTCGGCGCAGCCCACGTAATGATGCAAGCCGGGATGTTCGTCACGGCAAAAGCATTCTGCGCCAACGTTCGCGACAATGTGTTCACCCATTTCAAGCGGGAAGAAGACGCCACCATGACGCACGGCAAGTTCGACGAAGAACTCGCCCGCATGAACGCCATCGCCGACCACATCACGCCGACATCGCTGCTGTTGTGCAACGAATCGTTTGCCTCCACCAACGAACGCGAAGGATCCCAGATCGCGCGCGGCATCGTCTACGCTATGATCGAAAGCGGCGTCAAAGTCATCTACGTGACGCATCTTTACGACCTGGCCAGCAGTCTGCACGCGCGCCGCGACCCCGCCGACTTGTTCCTGCGCGCCGAGCGCCGCCCTGATGGCGTGAGAACCTTCCGGCTGATCTCCGGGCAACCGCAACCCACCAGCCACGGCGAAGACTCCTTCCGCCGGGTGTTCGGTGTCCCGGCGGCACGCCGCGCCGAGGACCGGGTGCCCGGATGTACGTCTTAACGGTCACGAATTTCGCCGATACCTGCACTGGGCACGCAGACACCGTCTCGGTCTACGACAGCTACGACGATGCGCGCGCCGCGGCCGGCAGGACTGCTGCCGTGGACAATCTGAGCGTTGCCACACGCCACCGATCAACAGCAGGTGCGGACGTGATCGGCGCGCGCGGCGTCTTCGTCGATATGGACGGGGTGGCGCTGTTCGGTTTCCGCATCACCTGTGAGACCTGACTAGAGCCCGATGCTCGGCAGGTGCGGCTGTCAGTCTCTGGTCAAGCGCCGGTGTGTCATCCGGTGCGGGCGCGCGGCCGCGGGGCCGAGCCGCTCTATCTTGTTGTGTTCGTAGCCAGCGAAGTTGCCCTCGAACCAATACCACTGCGCCGGAGAGGTTTCGGTGCCCTCCCACGCAAGGATATGCGTGGCGAGGCGATCGAGGAACCAACGGTCGTGCGCGGTGACGACCACGCAGCCCGCGAATTCCGCGACCGCGTTCTCCAGTGACGCAAGGGTTTCGGTGTCCAGGTCGTTGGTGGGCTCATCGAGCAACAACACGTTACCGCCCTGCTTCAACGTCAGAGCAAGATTGAGCCGGTTACGTTCCCCGCCGGAAAACAGCCGCGCGGGCTTTTGTTGGTCAGCCCCCTTGAAGCCGAAAGCTGCCAGATAGGCCCGAGACGGCACCTCCACCGACCCCATCTGCAACACATCGTCTCCCTCGGAGACCACCTCCCAGGCGGTGCGATCGGGGTCGATGCTGGCGCGATTCTGATCAACGTAGGCGATCCGCACCGTATCACCGATTCTGAAGGTTCCTGCGTCCGGTTCGTCGTTGCTGGTGAGCATCTGAAACAGCGTGGTCTTGCCGACACCATTGGGGCCGATGACTCCCACAATTCCATTGCGCGGCAACGAAAACGACAACTCCCGGAACAGGTCGCGGTCCCCGAGCGACTTGCTGACATGGTGGGCCTCGATCACCAGGCTGCCCAGCCTGGGTCCTGGGGGGATGCAGATCTCGTCGAAATCGATGCGGCGGGTCTGCGCGGCGGCCGACGCCATCTCGTCATAGCGACGTAGCCTGGCACTGCTTTTGGCTTGCCGGGCCCTGGCCCCCGCGCGAATCCAATCCAGCTCTTGGCGCAGCTGGCGCAGGCGCTTAGCGTCCTTGCGGCCCTCCACCCCCAGCCGGCCGGCCTTGGTTTCCAGGTAGGTGGCGTAGTTGCCCTCATAAGGATGAGCGCGCCCACGGTCGAGCTCAAGGATCCACTGCGCGACGTTGTCCAGGAAGTAACGGTCATGGGTGACCGCGATGACGGTGCCCAGATAGGCCGCCAGGTGTTGCTCGAGCCACTGCACACTTTCAGCATCAAGATGATTAGTGGGCTCATCGAGCAACAACAGATGCGGTCGCTGCAACAACAGCCGACACAACGCGACCCGGCGACGCTCCCCGCCGGACAGACCCCGCACGTCGGCGTCCGGCGGTGGGCAGCGCAGCGCCTCCATCGCCTGCTCGAGACGGGCGTCGAGGTCCCAGGCGTCGCAATGATCCAATTGCTCTTGCAGCGTACCCATTTCGTTCATCAGCGCCTCGTCGTAGCCTACGGCTAGGCGAGCGGTGATCGCGTTGTAGCGGGCCAGGAGCTCTTCGGTCTCGGCGACGCCGCCACGCACATTGCCCAGGACGGTGTTCGATTCGTCGAGCGCCGGTTCTTGGGCTAGCAGCCCGACGGAAATATCCGGCGCCGGCCGGGCGTCCCCGTTCGACGGTGCCACGAGCCCGGCCATCACAGCAAGCAGAGTTGATTTCCCCGATCCGTTCGGGCCGACAACGCCGATCTTGGCGCCGGGAAGAAACGACAGGCTGACGTCGTCGAGGATGAGTTTGTCGCCGCGCACGACACGCGCCCTGTTGAGTTGATAAATCCATTGCACCATAGCCTCCCGACGGATCGTTGCTCATCCGTAGGGACCATCGGCGGCCGCTGTCGTGCACCGCGGTTGGAGGCGAGTCCCATCGCCAGCTAGTTCCCCAGCCTAGCGTGATGCCCGTCGTACTGCGAGCGCGCCAACACCCTGCGACACGTCGTTTCGCGGCCGGCAGTGCGGGCCCCACACCTTAGCTTTGATGTCTGCCGGCGTCGGACTGGTCGCTGTCGCTGGTACTGTCGTCGCGGTTTTCGGCGAAGGGGTGCTCGTCGGGGTCACCGAATTTCGGGCGGCCCTGGTCATCAAGCCATTCGTTGATGGCGGTGCCGCTTATGGTGCCATGCGTCCCGGGAAGCACCGCGGTTGGTTTATCTTTGTAAGCCTCAACCATCTCGTGGACTTCTTGTCGGCCTTCCTCGCTGAGTTCAATATCGTGATTGGCATGTTCGTGGTTGTCATCGTCGGTGTCGCGCGTGTCCATGCTGTGCTGATCTCCCTTCCTGCACGAGGCCGCCTCACCCGGGGGTGCGGAACGTCTCGTTTGCGGTGAAATGCCGTGCGGTGACAGTGCCGATGCCGTCACCGCGGCTGAGTCGCCTGCGCGTAAAAGACTTCTCGCAGGCCACGATTTGCGTTCTTGCACGCGCGACACGGTTGACGGCACGTCGATTCGGCCGCCGACGCGGTGCATGTCCAATAGCCTCATCCCCCGCTATCACCGACACCCGACCTTCGTACGGGCGCGGCAGCGGCGGTCGACGGGACCACGGTGGCGACACCGGCTGGTGGCGGTCACGACAGCCGGTAGCAGTGAATCGAGGCGGGGCCCAACGCGCGCGTCACCTATCGGTGCGATGACGCTACGAGCGCAAGATCGAGGAGAATCGGATGCGCCACAAGAAAAGACACTGCGTTCGCAGGCTGCCACTGCTCACTGCCTTCCACCCTCAAAACACCAACGGGTAGAAGCTATTAGCCAAACCGGCAGTTAACGGCGAGCTTCATCGCCTCAACCCGATGCTAACGCAATCCAAACCACGCATGCAACCAGCTGCGCCATTGGGTCGCAGGTCCGGGCTCCCGCTGGCGGTGCCAATTCGTTGGCGAGATCATCGAAGGGGTTGCCCCGCCGACGTCTGCGGTCGCGACTACGCCGGACACGACAGCTGCACCGGCACAACGAATATCGCCGTCGCACGCGACATCGGTCACTGCACCCGCCAACAGTTCCGTACGCACAACGGGCTAGCTAATTCGCGATGTTTCGGGCCCGAGCAGCTCGAGAAGCCGACCGCACGGCCACTGAGCCCTTCGGCGCTCGGTTTGTTCGAGCGTTTCCTCCAAGCTGAGTCGATAGTCGTCGGGTTGGCTCCAGCGCCCGCACGCGGCATAGAGCGGGCATGCGCTGTGTGGGGGCCGACCGCGCGGTGCGCAGGCCGGGGCTTTGCCTGAGCGGAACTGTCGAAGCGCGCGCCACAACAGCAATACTTCGGACTCGCTGACCGCCGGCATCACCGTGTCCTGGGTTGCCGTGGCCGGCCTCGACGCCAGTATGCGGTCGTCGGAGTGCTAGGTGGCAGCGTCGCCTCACCGGTTAGCACGCCATGACCGCCGAGACCAGGGCCTTGATGGCGGCGTGCATGGTGCGCCTGGTGGCGACCGGAGCGTGCTGTCCCTTCGCGATCGAAATCCATCGGGTGCCGTTGCGTCTGACCTGCCCGACCACGACGCCGTCGACGGCGACGACGTGGATGACCGGGCTGTCTGGAAACAGTCGCGTGAATGTCAGCGACGGGCCATGGGCAAGTCGCTGCGCGGCGCGTTCCTCACACACCCGCCACTTTTCTCGGTACAGGATGCGTTCGGCATCCTTGACAACCTCGACTTCGGGGCAATGGCCAGTGTGCATGGCTTCTCCTTCGCCTCCAACGACGACGCGCTGCAAAGCAGCACGCGACGCGGAGTAGAAGCCATCAGCACCAGAACGGCGCGAGTGGTGGCGGAGCTTCATCACCAGCCGCGAAAACATTCATCGCGACAATTGCCGACGGTAGCAGAAGCGCGACGCGACGAGACAGGTTTGTCGCAAAATCGGCCACACGCAGTCGGCGGCGCAGCACGTGACAAACATGGCCCACCGCAGCCGACGGGCCCTCACTGTGCTCAACGCCGCACCCTGCGAACCGATCAACGAATCGTAATCGCTTCTGGCCGTGGCAGGTTGCGCCGAGAAAGCACCTTCACGTGAAGAGGCGGGGCGATCTCGATATACACCGGAATCCCAATGGTGACATTGTAGGAAAACGTCAAGCCCAGTGATGCGGCC
The DNA here is from genome assembly GCA_035506875.1 of Mycobacterium sp. Classification (GTDB taxonomy): domain Bacteria; phylum Actinomycetota; class Actinomycetes; order Mycobacteriales; family Mycobacteriaceae; genus Mycobacterium. Next base: position 843 of record DATJOR010000178.1, on the reverse strand, counting down.
AGGGGCAAGGTCGGACTCGCCTCGGGGATTGCCAACCGCTGCAACCACTCAGCCGATCTCGACCCCCAGGATGATCAGCCTGTATCCGCATCGCTAGTCCCATCTCCGACGTGGTCGTCGCCGGCACCGACCGGCCCGACCGCAGACTGCCCCTTGCGCAGCGTGTCCAGAAGCTCCCGAGAGGGCCCGACGAGGTAGACGGTGTCATCGGCGCGAAGGCGGACGTCGCGGCGCGGGTGCAGCGTGACCGCTGCGTCGGGTCGGCTGATCGCAATGACACGGGTCTGACAGGTCGAACATGCGCAAGCCGTCGAGTTCGCTACCGGGCGCTACCCGCATGGCGCCGACCACATAACAGCGTTGTCCCACCGAGAACGTGTCCAATACCTGCAGGCCGACCGCGGCGCCGATGAACCAGGGTGCGGCCAGCTCGACGGTGGAACGAGCATTGACGAAGCCGAACCGCTGCGCGACCGCGAAGCCCAGCGCGCGGTCAAAGATCCTCAGCACCAAAGGAACTGCGGGCCAGTGGTGCATGGGACCGACTCGGCGGCCATGGATTTCGGCCAACACGATGCCAGTTTCGATGTTGATCATGTCATCGCGGGTCAGCACCGCCACCGCACGAGCGCGACCCACGCGCGCCGATTCCAGCGTCTGAGACAGCGTCGCATCCCCGAAAATCACCGGCACGTCAAGTTCGCGCGCCAATGGCAAGAAGCGGTTCTCGTCGTCGATCTCGATCACCGCCACGTCGTAGCCGGCGCCGGCCAGATCGCTAACCACGCGGATCCCCAGCGCACTGAGTCCGACAACGACGATGTGATTGCGCAAGTGACGTAC
>DATJOR010000177.1:0-3821 GCA_035506875.1 Mycobacterium sp. | reverse complement strand
TCGCGGCGTCGAGGATCTTTCGCCGTGTCGCCTCGGATCGAACCTGGCGGGCCATCGCCTATACCTCCGGAGTTCCGCTCAGACTCCGGACCCTCGGCGTCTCACAGGTCATCACTCGGCCCGCAGCCTAACAGGCGGCGGGCGCATCCCAATCTTCCACGGGATTGCCTGACCGGCGCCGCGATCAAAGTGAGCTCGCTAGCGTGGAAGTGGAGCCGATCGCGATTGCTGTGCGTCGCCTGATGAATTGCCGGAAGTAATCGATCCGTTCCGGGCGCACGATGCCCGGCAGCAGCAACACCCATGTCTTCTCGAGGGCCAAGAGGAACTGCTCGGGATCGTCGAGATTGCTGGTCTGGCGCAGGCCCATAAAAATCGAAACCAGAAGGCGTGCCACTTCCTGCGGATCGCACTCGTCCGAGATGTCGCCTTCCTCGACGGCGCGACCGGCGATGACGGTGAGGGTCTGGATCCATCCCTCTAATCGCTCGGCCTGGAGTCCCTCGACGCGCCCGATCGACTCGAGGAGATTGAAACCCGCTCGGGCCATGTCCGTGCTGATGTCGCGAACGGCTATCTGGTAACCGAAGTCGATCAGCGTCTCGAGTCCGGAGAACTTCCGGTTCACCAGGCCTTCGACCACCGCTCTGGCGTCGGCGGCCTGGTCTTCGATGATTGCCAGCGCCAACGCGTGCTTCGAGCGGAAGTGGAAATACATTGCGCCTTTGGTCAATTCGGCTTCCGCGAGGACGTCGTCGAGCCCGACCTGGTGGTACGGCAGCCTGGCGAACTGACGCGCGGCGGCACGCAGAATCTGCTGGCGCGTGGAATCCGCTCTGCTGTCGGGTGTCGCGGTCATCCTTGGGCCACCTCGTCATCGTGCGCGCCAATTGGTTGACCACTATCGCGGCGCATCGTCAAACGCTCCGCCGGGATGGCCGACATAGGGGCCCCAGGTCTCGAGGCATCACTTGAAAGCTTAATGCAGTAGCGCACCGCGGACGGTGACCGACGCGGCTCGGTGCCCCACCCCTGAACCTCACCGCATCCCTCGGTTTGCAGTGAACGACAGCTGGCAGCGAGCGACCGAGTATTGCAACTGTGCACAACTACTAGTCTGCCATATACTTCACATCATCCCAATAGTATGTAAAATGGACCCTATGTGGTCACCAGGTCTGTTCGCCGCGCTACTGCGCGAACCCCAGGCGGCTTCGTCCGGGTCGTCCTCTCTGCCGCCAGGTCGGCTACAGCGGAGCACCGTGCGCCGCGCTGTCAGTGTCGTTGCTGCTAAAAACGGTGGTCCGTAGATGCTGGAATTCGGGCTCTTTCCGCCGGAGATCAACTCTGGGCTGATGTATGCCGGCCCCGGGGCAGGGCCGATGCTGACCGCCTCCGCGGCCTGGAACGCCTTGGCTGACAACCTGTATTTAACGGCGATTGCCTATGGGTCCGCGATCACCGACGTTGAGTCGTTCTGGCTCGGGCCATCGGCCACATCGATGGCGGCCGCAGCCGCCACGTATGTGTCGTGGATCAACGCGACCGCGGCGCAGGCTGAACAAGCTGGGACCCAAGCCATGGCGGCCGTCGCCGCCTACGAGGCAGCGTTTGCGATGACGGTGCCTCCGGTGGAAATTGCCGCCAACCGGGCGTTGCTGCTGATGCTGGTTGCGACAAACTTCTTCGGTCAGAACACTCCGGCGATTATGGCCACCGAGGCGCTGTACGCCGAGATGTGGGCGCAGGACGCCACGGCGATGTACGGCTACGCCGGCGCATCGTCGGCTGCATCGACGTTGGCGTCGTTCACGACCCCGCTAGAGACCACCAACCCGGCGGGGTTGGCCGGGCTGAGCGCCGCGGTGACGCAGGCTGCCGGCACCTCGGCCGGCACGGGCATGCAGGTGGTGTCACCGATGAGCTCGATGTTGTCGGCGCCGCTGTCCAGCGCTGTGATGCCGGGAGTCGCATCGGCGGCCACGTCGACCTCGTCGTCAACGTCGCCGCTGTCGTCGTTGACGACCCTGAGTTCGTCGTCGACGTCAGCAACGTCGGCGGCGAGCCTGCTGTCGGGCACGGCATCGTCGGCATCGCTGGTTACGTCGGGCGTCTCGGCGCTCGGCTCGGCGGGTTCGCTCATGAACTCATTTGGTCCGGCAACCAGCGCCTTCGGCAGGGGATTCGGGGCGTTCGGTTCGACGCTGAGCAGCGGCGTTAATTCGGGCGCAGGCGTCTTCAGCTCATCCGGGCTGGGAGAATCCGCGGTGACCGCGAGTGCCGGTCGGGCGGCGTCGCTCGGGGTGTTGTCGGTGCCCCAGGGCTGGACCTCTGCCGCTCCGGCATTCAGCCAGGTTCCCTCGGCCGGGTTGCCGGGCGCCAGCGGGCTTGCCGGTACGCCACCGGTCGCATCGGGCGCACCGCCGGCGGGCCCCGTCGGTCCTCCGATCGCCAATGTGGCCGAGCGCGGAGGCCCGAGTTCTCCGCTGGCTGCCCGCTACAACGTCCGTCCCGCAATGACGCAACGCCCGGTATATGCCGGTTAACGCACCGGAAGTCCATGAGGCGGCTGCTGCCTGACCCGCTGATACTGACAGTTCAAAAAAAGGCTTAGCACCATACAAAAAGTATGTATACTGCTCTTTATGCCGAGAGCCGGTTTGTCTGGAAATCCACACAAGGGCCGTCCTGCTGACAAGAGCGGCACTGGGTGGCGGCCGTTCGTCCTTCGCGTGCCGTCGGTGTGGGAGCCGCGCGAACGCGGGGAGCGGTCGGCATGATCTCGCTGACGCCGATGAGCCTCGATTCTGTTGCTGTCATCGGGGCGCACTGTGACGACGTCGCTGTCGGCGTGGGCGGCACGTTGATGGAAATCGCCCGGGACAACCCGAATGTGGTCGTTCACGCGCTGGTGTTGACCGGTGGCGGCACGGAACGGGAGATCGAGGAGAAGAACGCATTCGCGGTGATTTGTCCGGCAACGGAGGTCCGGTTGACGGTTGGCGATCTGCCAAGTGGCAACCTGTATGACCACCGCGCGTCGGTGAAACGATACATCTCTGAGTTTCGCCGCGAATGCCAGCCAGACATGGTGTTCGGTCCCCAGCGCCATGATCACCACCAAGACCACCACTTGGTCGCGGAGCTGCTGATTAACGAGTTCTCCGACCACCTTCTGCTCGGCTACGACATCCTCGAGTGGGAATCAGACCTGCCCAATCCCGCACTGTACCTACCGATTCCAAATGAGACAGCCCACGAGAAGGCAAGACTGCTGGCGCAGTGTTATCCGTCTCAAATCGGCCGCGGCTGGTTCGACGACGAGGTGTTCCTCGGCTTGATGAGAGTGCGCGGGGTGCAGTGCCGCGCACGCTACGCCGAAGCCTTCACCGTCGAAAAGGCCGAATTGCCCACCGACGACAGCTATTCGGTCAACTAGCACCGCCCGATACCGAGACAACGGCAGGAGAGCTGCGGTGATATACACGCCGACTGATGTCGATGGTGTCACGATCGTCGACCTCGAACCGCACCGCGACGATCGCGGCTTCGTATCACGGTCGTTCTGTGCAGGCGAATTCGCCGCCAACGGGCTGAGCTCGTCTGTGGTGCAGACGAATATCTCCTACAGCTACACCCGGGGTACGCTGCGAGGTCTGCACCCGGACGCCGAGGCCAAGCTGGTGCGTTGTACCCGCGGTGCGATTGTCGACGTTGCGGTCGATGTCCGGCCCGAGTCGCCGACCTACCGCAAGCACGTCATGGTTCAGCTCAGCGCCGAGAACCGCCGAGCACTGTTCGTGCCGCCGTATGTCGCACAC